>NZ_JBTNDU010000005.1:0-199122 GCF_054510835.1 Arthrobacter sp. TmT3-37
CGGGGTCAGGCCGCGGATGTCGGCGGTGGTGGTGGTGTAGCGGTAGTAGGTGGCGCCGGACATGTCGGGCTTGGTGGAGAACTGGATGCGGTAGCGCGGTGCGTTGTTCCAGGCGTTCCAGGCGAGCTTGATGCCGAACTCGCTCTGCTCGGTGAACTTCAGGCCCGTCGGTGCCGGCGTCGCCGTGGGGGCAGCCGCGGTGGTTTTGGCGGTGATGGCGCTGGAGTAGGGGCTGAGGCTGGTGGTGCCGTCGGCGGAGATGGCGGAGACCCGGAAGTAGTAGGTGGTGTTCGGGGTCAGGCCGCGGATGTCGGCGGTGGTGGTGGTGTAGCGGTAGTAGGTGGCGCCGGACATGTCGGGCTTGGTGGAGAACTGGATGCGGTAGCGCGGTGCGTTGTTCCACGCGTCCCAGGTGAGCTTCACGCTGGTGAGTTCCTGCGAAGGGGAAACGAGTCCTGTGGGTGCGGTGGCGGTCGTCTGGCTGACAGTCGTGGCCGGCAGCGGCGCGGCCGCGCCACTTTGCACTCCCAGAACGAGCAGAAGGATCAGCAACGCGGCTACGACGCTGGTCGCCTTTGCGACGAAAGAACTGACTGAGAGGGAGCTATTCATGATTCCTCGTGGGCTAGGTATTTCGGAGGCGCGGGATGATGCATTCAAGGGACTTCGGGGCTGGAGCGCGAGGAGGCGGCGTCGGTCGTTCGGGCAGCGCAGAGGAGGAATCGCCCATTTCATGGGCGACCTCGTCAGCCGATACGACGGCGGCGTCAGCCTCTACAGGATGTTGGCGGAAAGCTCTTGGACTGGCGCCGGAGACAAGACGCCGTGGAGTAGTAGTGGCAGATGAGTCTGAGCACAGGCGCCGTGCCTGGTCCTCTCCTCGAGGAGGGATGCAGTTACGGGCCGTGGCAGTGCACTTGGGGGTATGAGCATGATGAGACCTCGAAGAACGGTAGTGCCCCCAGCGGGCATGACGAGATCATTCCACTTCCCATCCGACACAAGCCCTGAACTGCGGCAAAGTTGTCGGAATACTGCGCGCGACTTCAAGCGACACCAGCGCAGCGAGGTGGCAAGTGACCTGTCGACGTAAGACGGCTACGTGATCATGGGAGCTTGAGGCTTAGCAACAATGACAAGCTGAAGCTCATGCGACCCACGCGCCGGCGTTGCTCGATTACGTGAGCCGATACCGCCCATAACCATGGCACGGACTGGCAGCGGCGGTCTGCGGCTCGCGAGCATGTACCGGCTGCCTGAGCAGGCAGGAATCTAATCATCACTTCGGGTACCGGCTCTCCACCGAACTGCCGCCGCCTCACTAACCATGCCGGGAGACTCCATTCTCACAACTTCCCTGAAACATCTGTCTTGAGGAAACAGGTACCTACTCAAAGGGCGGAGGGAGCCGACCTGCGGGGCTCGCCGAGGCAAAGCTGTGTGATCCGGGTCGCGCCGTCAAGCCGTTGTGAAGGACGATAGGTAGGTAGCGTCGGTGCGCCGGCCCCAAACCGAGCTCAGCGGAAGGGAGCGTAGGCCAATCGAGTCGATCACGGGCACAAGTGCATCCACTGGAGCAGCGGCGTGATTCACGCCGGTGGCGTGCTGACGGCTGAAACCGCCCGCCTGAAAAACGCCGCTGCTCGACGTTGGCCTCCCGCTGCATCGATAGAAGAACGCAACTAGTGACGCTCTACCGGAGCCTTGGAAGACGCGCTTGGCCCCATGGCTCTTGTCAGACGGGCCTCTACAGCACCCGCAGTGTAGAGTGAGCCGCCCGTCCACGATAAACCTATGCCTACTTGGCTCGAAGGAAAAAGCGTGTCAGATCCCAATCTCGAAGCCATCCTCGCTCCTTTGACGGAGATTCGGAATCATCTTGCAACTCAAAACAAGCTGATCGAACATCTCTTGGCAGAAGCTAAGAAGCAGAATGAGGTGACTGCTAAGCTTCAAGTCGAAGCAATCCTATCTCGCCAGATTCAAGAATCCATGAGGAAAGCCGTCGCGGCACCCCTTCTCACCCGAATGCGAGAATCAATTCTTCCTCGCCAACTCGGGTTCTTGGAAACCCTGCAGGCGATCAAGCGGGAGAGCCTCAGTTTGACCCGCTTCGGCGACGGAGAGTTTCGGCTGATGACCCGCCCCGAATTCAATCTGTCTTTCCAGAAAAGTTCCCATCCGCTCCGCCTGGCACTCCGTTCAGCTATCCAGGCGGAAAATGCGCCGACATTGCTTGTCGGGTTTCCTATAATATTCTCCGACGTTCATTGGACGACAGTGCATCACGAAGTCTGGGATCAGATTGAGCCACTTGTCGATCGGAACTCCAGGTTGGGCGTTACTCACGTAACCCGCCCCGTCATGTTTCAGGTTTTTGGGCAGGATGCTGTAGATGATTGGCGTAGCCTCTGGGAAGGCAAGCATGCCGTGATAGTGACTGGGCAGGGATCACGTTTCGAAATGGAGCCCGCATTGTTCGACGGTCTTGCCTCGAGCCAATTTATACACTCGAAGTCCCGTGACGCATTCGTCGATATCGAGCGTCTCTTCAATGAACTTATGCATCGCGACGACGAAGTCGTCCTCATTTCCTTGGGGCCGACTGGCTCAGTGCTAGCTCACCGACTTGCTCAAGTTGGACGCCAGGCACTCGACATCGGCCACCTAAGCAGTAGCTATCACAACGTGCTCCGTGGCGGAGTCCCCCCAGAGCAAACACCGATGCACCGCTAGACGAAAACAATGTGCGCGATGATTTCATGCTCCATAGCCATCATCTCGTCATTGCGGTAACCAAACTCATTCCGTCCACCGGTGGAATAACGCAGACACCATCCGTTGAAGGGTCCATTCTGACAGTGACTCGCGAGTCCTGCCTTATGCGAATGAAATTCGAGAACGCCGCCATACCTTCGTTGCCCATCTCAAAGTACTCATTATCATCGTCGATTCCTCATTGAGCCGCCCGATTCTTGCACGTGGCGCGACGACTAGCGTGTCACCTGAAACTCGCGGGGTGAGTTTTAGACCTCTTACGGACTTGTCGCAATAACATTGTTTACACGCTCGTCCCGCTCATTTTCTAGTCTTGTGAGTAACGTCATTCCAACTACTCTTGCAACTCAAGTATCTGAAAGTGGCGCAGGAAACCGCGGCAAACTCGTCGAATCTGACGTTATTGAGGATGGTTTTCGCCGTGTTCGCCATCACAGGCGACAATCAACGCTGACTCTCGAGCAGCGCGCTCTCGATGCCACTACTCTCCGCCGACAAATCGATTGTGAAATTTGACCTGAAAGCTTCCGCCGTCCAGCGACCACTCGGGTATTGCAGGTCCGATTTACCCCAGACATAGTGAACGCGATCACCCAAGATGGACGATATAAGGTGCTCGTTCATGGCGATGTAGTTCTCACCAGCAAGGATTATCTTTAGTTTGGGCTGTGTTGCGTACATCATGTTGAAAAGTCCGCTACCGGCGAATCCGGCAACGACATCAGCGTCTCGAAAGATTCCAATCTGTTCAGATATCGCATACTGCTCGGGAAAAACTATCTCGAAGCCATGGCTGACGAAGAAGCCTTCCACTTCTGCTGTGTTGTTGCAAGACCTGGAAGGCAGCTGAGGTCGAGATATGAAGATTCGTCGCGCGTGAATAGGCGACTTGACGGCGATCTGATCAGCTATTTTCACCCAGGTTTTCGTGATCTCCGGGCTTGCCCAATGCGGGTTGCTGAACTGCGGGGTCACCCCGATCAATGTCTCGACGACAGCTTCGGTGTCGCTTTCCAAGTAGGTTACTTCCGACATCGAAATGCCAAACGCTTCAAACAGATCCCGCTGAAAACTCGGCATTGACTCCTGGTTTCGCTTTAGGCTCAGAAGAGCGCGTAACCCCGGATTAGTTGCTTTTGCCTGAGCCCAGCCCCAAAGACGAGCAAGTACCTCGGTGGATATGTGGCCGAAATGAGCAGGGTATTCTGTGTCCAGATAATAGTAGGTTCCCTCTAATTTCTTCCGGTGAAGACTAGACGGTATTTCGGTGAACCGTAAATTCGCTTCCGGCAATCCTTCGTTCGACAGTCGATGGGCGCGCGAGTGTCTGAAGGAGTCAGGGAGAGCGAACAGTTCGGTACGGCATACTTGTCTCGGGGCGCACACGACATCTTTGTATTCGCGAACAATGAGGTCTGGGATTTCCAAAGTGTCTTTGAACCGATGTGCTAGATCGGGCCGGTTCGTCGTTACCGTTGCACGTGAGGCGTACTTAAAACCCTTCGTGCGGTATAACTCCTGGCCCCAATTCTGCCCATAATGCTTCTCAAGAATTTCGGTAGCTTCGTAATCACGTAACTTGAAGAGGTGATGCCCCGACTTCTCTACTAGGCCTATTTTGCCAAAATGTTGGTAGCTTGATATAGATCTCGAAAGAGCATTCTCGTCCCGAGACAGGCTCGACGGTTTCTGACCTCGTCTTTTTTCATCGAGGAGGCGGAAGATGAACTCAGAAACGTCTTCACCGGGAATATCCGCAAGTTCTTCAATGTTCTTGGCGTGAAGGTCCTCGATAATGTACTTACCGGCGTGCGGCAAATAGTAGAACAGTTCGCGAAAGTGCGATAACTTATGGCTTTTTTTATTGGTTCCATCTTCTATAATGACTTGAGGCCGGGGGAGTCGGCTCATCACCTCGTGAGTTAGGGCGGTACTGGAGCAAGCGAATATGCTGACGTTTGGCTTTAGCTGCTCGCGGTCGTAATTAATCTGCGGACGCACCCATAGGATGCTGATTGCAACATCTGGTAGGAACTCTGCGAATGTATTGCCGGTGGCAACAGGATCTCGGCCGCTGACCAGGACTAGATGTTTAAGATCGACCTTGAGGCGACTAAGTTGGTCTTCGTAGATCGACAGGTAATCATGTTTGTTGGAGGCCTGATCGATGCTATTTTTTAGTCCGATTCGGTCCAGCGACGACGGTTTCACTTCGCTTGCCATCCTCCCTCAGTGAGCGTCGAACTCCATGTCCGAAAGTCGCAATCATAACCATTCAGCAATATTTTGTCCCTTAGATACATCTTCTGATTTTCTTATAATCTTGAGGTCAGCCGCTACATATTGCCCGCTACAGGAATTTATGTAGTTGCTTCTTCGTGGTCGAATGACCATGACCTCTAACTTGCGGTGAGGTTAGGGCCACGCGTACCGGCATGCGACGTCTGTAGGTTGGAGCGCCGGGAAGCAGTCTTTCATCTGTTTGAACGACTATCGATTTGTTTTGTCGCCCCGACCAATTCCCAGCAACGGTCCGTTCGACAATTTGTCGCGAATGATTTCGGCCTTACAAGCTGTCTTACTCAAAAGGACGCGAGCCATGCGATTTCTGCTTTTGCGCCCGACGCAGCGATCGGCGCCGATCTAGCCCTAGTCCAGCACCTCGTCGTCGGACAATCTGAGCACGATGTTGGAGAAGGTCGAGAGCGCCTCGGCTTCGTAGGAGGAGTAGTCGAATGCCCGTTGAGGGGGCCAGTCGGAGATGAAATTAGCCATACCGTTCGTGAGACCATCGACGGAATTGTCGACAAGGAGCCCGTAGCCGTCCTGCAAGATGCTGCGGGGGCCTACGACGTTCGTCGAGATCACGGGCTTACCCAGGATGAGAGCTTCCAGTACAGCCAGTCCCTGGCCCTCGTAGTTCGACGAGAAGACAAAACAGTCACCCCGCTTTATCACTGGGAAGGGATTGAGCCGTAGCCCTGCAAGAAGCACCTTCGACGTCAGTCCGAGCTGTTCTATCTGCCTCTCCAGGCGATTCCTCAGCGGCCCGTCGCCGAGAACGATGAGTTTCGCCTCCGAATGATGCTCAGTGAGAAGGGCGAAGCTCTGCAGTAGTTTGGCGTGGTCCTTCTCGGGTGAGAGGCGCCCAGCTGTCACGAAGACCGTCGGGCAGTCGCCGATCCACTCCTCGATGTCGGAAGGCACCGGTTCCTGTGCCAGTGCGACCGTTGCATCCGCGTTCACGAGGTTGTTGCTGTAGTGGAATTTTCTGGGATCCAGACTGAACCGATCCGACAACTGCTGCTTGTTCTCCTCCGCGACGCTCTCCGTGACCGAGATCAACGCATCGTAGCGAGGGTACAGACGGAACATCGATTCCAGGTACCGGAAGCGGTGCAGCCATTCGCTGTGCATGTCATTGTGCAGGAAGATCGACTTCTTTGTGGACTCTGACGGCGCCGCCGCGAAGAGTGCGGCCCAGAAGCGTGCGTACCCTTCGAAGCAGACGAGTGCATCGAAGTGCGCCGTACCGAACATGCGCCTGAATTCGCGGGCGAAGGCAGCGTGGTAGATGTCCCACTGTTCGTCGCTCTGGAGGTCACCCTGGGCGTTGAACTTGTCGACGATCCAGCGTTCCTCGGCGCTGATGAGCTGCCCTCCCACACGGGGAAGCACACGGACATGATCTGGGTTCTGTCCGAACTTCTCGATCCGCCGTTCGTCCGAGGAGACGGAGGACGGCTCGATGGCCACATAGACCTGGGTCTCCGTGGGATCGAGGTGCGAGGTCAGATTCAGGTACGAGGACGTTATCCCGTTCGGGATGAACGAGCCCTGATACATGAGCACGGTCTTCCTGTCGTCCTTTTTCCGGGGCATCGTCCACTCCGACGATCCGAAGAAGAAAAATTCCACCGCGCGGGACGACGACTCGCCACACTCCAGGCCTACGTACTCGTCAGGTGTGCCAGCGGCGACCGCCTGGGGCTCAAGTGCTCGGCGCAGCCCCTCGCGGAGCTCCGAAGCGTCTCGGCACAGGATGCCGGGCAGGGTCGCGATGTCGAGGCACAGGCCACGGCTCTGCCGGTATTCCTCGAGATCGTAGGCGTAGTAGATGACTGGGCGTCCCGTAGCCATGAAGTCGAAGGCCACGCTCGAGTAGTCGGTGATGAGGACGTCGACGACGGACAGCAGATCGTTCGTGTCGACTTCCGCCGGAACGAGGTGCGCCGCAACGCCGGCTTCGTCGAGGAGGGCCTCGGTGACAGGATGGCCTCGGAACAACAGACGTGCATCGGTTGATGACATGGCGCGTATGTCGCTCATCAGCCGGTCATTGTCGAGTTTCCTGTCCGCGAGCGAACCGCGCCAAGTGGGCGCGTACAGGATGACCTTCTGCGAGGGATCCAGTCCCAGCCGGGCGCGTAGTGTCGCTCGGGCGGCCTCCGGTAAGTCGACCGTGGCGTCGACCCTCGGGTACCCCGTCACAGCGACCTGACCATCGAAAAGCCCGGCGACTTCGTACTTGTCGAGCAGCATCGTGGCGGTGAATTCGTTGGGCGCCAGGAGATGCGTCGCATGCAGGAAGTTCCGGGTGGCATTCCGGTAATCCATGAAACCGTCCTTGATATCGCGTCCGAGCGACTTCATGGGCGTTCCATGCCAGGTGTTCAGGTACTGCTGCTCGGGGCGACGGCAGAAGTAAGGAGGGAATGTGTTGTTGTTGATCAGTCGTGCAGCCGACGCCAGGTAGCGCAGGTAGAGGTCGCTGTCCCGGGCCGCGAAGATGACGTTCGGAAGACCACGAAGCTCGTCGGGGACCCTTGTGCGATCGTTCACCACCCAGACGTGGGTCATAGTTGCGAAACGGTCGTCCTGGAGCAGGTTTCGGAAGATATTGAGCGGATTGCAGCCGATCGAGCTGCCCTGACTGCTCTCGTAGAGGATGACGTCCTCGAGGACGGGTAGCGTCTCCATGTACTCGACGTAGATCATTGCTTGTCGTTGCGCGGGGTTCTTGAGGTATGTCGCGGTGTTGACGCCGTGGGGTCGCTTGAGGAGGCGTGTCTCCTGGAAGGCTGCGGTCGCGTCCTCGAAGCGGCCGAGACGGTAAAGGAGTGAGCCGAGGGAGAAATACAGGCGGGGCTGGTGTCTTTCCGATCGTCTCACCGCCGCCTCGTAAGCCACCGCTGCTATGTCCAGGGCGCCGTTGTCCTCCGCGAATACGGCCAGACGCGAGCACTGCTCCGATGTCTGTGCGGACTGCGCTGCGGCTAGCCCGCCGGCGAGAACACCGCTGAGGTATTCGCTGGGCACGGCCGGCGACTCCTGTTGCGCTATCGGCGTCGAGTCGGTGTCCTTCTGCCCCATGAAGGCCGCACACGCTTCCTCATGGCGATGAGCGCTGGTCAGCACACTGCCCAAGCGGTATGACCAGTATTCGTTGGGCGTATTCGTGAGGGCCAGAGCATAGGAGTATGCATCGGCGGCATCTTCCCATTGACCACTGCGCTCGAGCGAGAAGCCGAGTCGGTAGTGCCACTGGGCTTGCATCGGATCCAGAGAAACGGCCATTTTGATGACGTCCGCCCCACCCTGCCAGTCGTAACAACGCTGCAGCGCGAAACCCCATCGATAGGCGACCTCGGCGTCACCCGGATTATGGCGGAAGACTGCCTCGTAGTGTGTAGCGGCCAGCCGCCATTGGCCCTTCTTCTGGAAGAACGCCCCGATTCCGAATCGTGACGACTGAAGCTCGGTGTCGGCGGCAATTGCTTGCTGGTAATGCCTCTGAACGAGGTGTTCCGAACCCGCGAGGTGGTGCGCCCAGCCGGCCTGGAAGTGAAGGTGCGCGTTGTCAGGTACCAGCCGAGCGGCCGCGGCGAAGTTGTCAGCAGCCGCTGAATGACGGTTCATGAAGAACAGCGCGTCGGCGAGTGCCGTCAGCCATTCGGGATCGTCGCGGTAGTAGCGCTTTCCGGCGGAAAGCACGTCGATCTCCTGCCACTTCGGTGCTTTCCGCTCGCGCAGCACGCGACGTCGCTCGGCGAAGACAGCTCGTAACTCGGCCGTCTCGGCCTTCTCTGCAGCACGCTGCCGTTCCAGCGCTGCTTCGATGGATTGCCGGCGATGTTCCCAGCGTTCGTGTCCCGGTTGCAGCCGCAGCGCTTCGGTGTAATGCTCTCGTGCAACCGTGAGAAGGCCCTGCTTCTCCCTGATGTAGCCGAGCCGATAGTGCCAACGCGCAACGAGCGGGTTGGCATCCAGTGCCACGGTCACGTGGTGTGCAGCAGCTTCGAGGTCGCCTTCGTGGAATCGGGCGTGGCCGAGGAGGAACTGCTCCTCCGCGGTACCTGGAGCGTCGGCGCCGGGAGCTACAGCTGGAGCATGGGCGTCGGGAATCCGGTCCTCGGACATATCGGACTCGCGTGGGGCGTGCGGGGAGGGTATCCCGATGGACATGGGTCTCCTGTTGAGGAATGAGAAGCCTGCGGGCTGGATCGAGGCTCATGGCAAGGCGGTGGACGGGCATGCCCGGTCGTCAGATAGCGTTCACCGGAATCACGGAGCCCAGCGGAAGCGAATCGACCACGCGCTGCGTCGCCGAACCGTCGCACATCGGCGCGTACGTCTCCACGAAGGCTCGGTACCGGTCTGCGTAGCGCATCCGGATGGACGGCAGGGCCTTGATGGCATTGACGACATCCGGCGTCGTCATGAGCAGCGGACCGGGAGCCTGTTCCTCGAGGTCGAAGTAGAAGCCCCGTGTGGAATCGCGGTACTGCGCGATGTCGGGGGTCAGGAAGATGATCGGCTTTCCCGTCACACAGAAGTCGAACATCACCGACGAGTAGTCGTTGATCAGGACGTCGGCGGCGAGATAGAGGTCGTTGACCTCGGGATATTCCGTCACGTCGATGACGAAGCGGTTGCCGGCGGTCTGCCGCTGGCTGGCGATGTTGTGGTGCCCGCGCAGCAGGATGACGTAGTCGTCGCCCAGTTGTTCGTGGGCGGCCTCGAAGTCCAGGTAGGTCACCATCTCGTACTGCTTCGACGTGTTCTTGGCGTCATCGCGCCAGGTCGGAGCGTAGAGAATCGCCTTGCGGCCCTCGGCGATGCCGAGAAGGTCGCGGACCGCCGTGCGCCTGGCGTCGGCGTCGGGAGCCTTCAGGGAGTCGTTCCGGGGATAGCCCTCGGCGATGACCTGCCCGTCGAATCCGAAGCAGGTGGACAGGACGTCCGCTGCGTACGGGTTCTGGGCCAGCAGGGCGTCCCAATAGGTAGCCTCCCGGTGCATGAGGTTCCAGTAGGAGAGCGAGAAGTTGGTCCGCGCAACATCGTTGCCCAGCTTCTTCAGCGGCGTCCCGTGCCAGGTCTGGATGTAGGTCTGGCCCTCGCGCTTGCGGAAGTAGAAGGGGAAATTGTTGTTGTTGACGAGCAGCTTCGCCTCCGACAGCAGCTGGTACCAGAGCCGCGAACCGATCAGGACGGGATGTGCCCCGTCGGGCACCGGCACCGAGAAGTCCGCGATGGACCAGTACATGTCAGCAACGACCCCGCGTCGCTGGAACTCCTCCAGGATCCGGCGCGTGCTGTCGGTTGCCCGGCGACCACCGAAGCACATGAAGAGGATGGCATCGCGCAGGGGGAGGTCCGCCTGCGCGATATCGTTGCGGAGCGACTGCTGGTTGAACCTGCCCAGCTCCTCGGGTGCCAGCGGCGGGCGGAAGTGTACGGTGAGCGCTCCAGCCGCGGCGGTCCTGCTGAGACCGACCTCGAGCGTGTCGCGGAGCTCCCGGGAGGGCAATGACGCCTGCAGCGAGGGGGCGGCCGGAATCCAGTATCCCGCGTTGTCCTCGGTCTTCTGCGGGATGTACCGCACGCTGTACGCGCCCGCCTCGGGCATCAGTTCCTGGCCGTCCCAGGGGGTGGAGACGAGGGGGAACCGTACGGTGAATCGGTTGCTTCCCTGGTTACGCGTGACGTTGAGGGACACCTGATCCGCTTCGATCACCGATTTGCCGCTGGAGAGCACGAGGCGCGGGGCGTGGATGCTCGTGAAATCGGCCGTTCCCAGAACCGTCAGGTACCGCCCGTCAGCGGAGACGGTCAGGTCGTCTGCTTCGACCCGGTAACGCCGTTCCTCGAGAGCGAGGAAGCCATAACCGGTGAGCCTCAGCCGCAGTCGCCGTGACCGGTCGAGGTCATGCTCGAAAGCGGCACTGCCCGGACGCCACGCGATCGGCTGGGGCGTCTTGAATCCGCTGTCCAGTCGCAGGTCCCACTGGTGTTCGGTGCGGGGAGAGGCATCGGCAGAAAGGCGCGGGACGACCAGGCGGTAGTCGGCGACGTTCCCGCGGACGTCCACGCAGACGGCGGTCTTGCGGATGGCGAGCTTCGCGCACTCGACCGTGATCTTCGACGCCAGCGGCGCGGAGTGTGCCTCCACCGTGATCGTGAGGGTGCGCCCTTCGAGCTGGACGGCCGTTGCCGAATACATGGGCGCGACCCGGACGAGGGTGAGACCGGTTCTCGGCTTGAACTCCAGAGCGACGCGGCGTTCTCCGACCATGGGCGCGATGGGCACCGTGCCGGCAGCACCCGCTGTCTCCCGGCGGGTGACGGCCGACTCCAGCACACGGTCGTATGCCTTCAACCGCAGCTTCAGCGACCAGGACGAGGTTGTCGAGTCGGCGGCAAGAAGTGTCGCGGGGTCGATGGTTGCCGTGAAACCGCTGTCCGCGTAGCTCGTCCAGTTGTCGTTGGCATCCCAGTCGATGCCGGGCTCGCGGTATCTCTCGACGCCGAGCGTCTGGATTTCGACACCGTCGGGATCGATGACGGCGGCCTCGATCGCCAGGGCGCCTGCCACGGGATCGATCGATGGGATGTAGGCGTGGCCGGTGACCCTGAGGCTCCCGTCGTCGTTCCAGTCCAGCCCGGTGATCTTGCTCGTGACCCGCAGGTCGACGTCCTGGCAGGTGAGCAGCTCCTCCGACGGTCGCCGGGTCAATTCGGCGAGGTAGGGCGGTTGCGCGAGGAGCGCCCCCTGCCGGAACGCCGTGGCGAAGGAGGACCCCAGGTCGCTGCGTGAGCCGCAGATGGTGATGACGTCGGCTCGATTGTCATCGAGCACGGCCGCGAGGATGAGGCGGTTGTGGAGTCGCACATCGTCCCAGGCGATGGACCCGAGAGCCGCCAGCTCCTGCGTCCCATGGACGAGGACTGACCAGTAGGAGTCGTCCGTGCGTGGGACGACCTCGTAGAAGGGGAAGAGGTCCGAGCCGAGGAGGCGTGTGAGCCAGCGATCCGTCAGGTCCGGCGAGGACCAGCCGGCAGCTTCGGCCATCACCCGAGTCATCCGCTGCAGGTATTCGGCCAGGATCTCGGTGCTGCACAGCTGTTCCCGGGTGAGGGAATCGCTTCCAGCGTCGCCGACG
The DNA here is from genome assembly GCF_054510835.1 of Arthrobacter sp. TmT3-37. Taxonomy (NCBI): domain Bacteria; kingdom Bacillati; phylum Actinomycetota; class Actinomycetes; order Micrococcales; family Micrococcaceae; genus Arthrobacter; species Arthrobacter sp. TmT3-37. Next base: position 12,222 of record NZ_JBTNDU010000005.1, read on the forward strand.
ACGTCGCTGATCCTGCCAGGCAGGAGATCGATGGTCGCCGCCCGCAGATACGCGGTGCGGACCACCTCGGCCTGCCAGAGTGCGCCATCGGTATCGACGCCTGCCAGCTCCTCGAGCCAGAAGGACCTCGAGAAGACCTTGTTGCTCAGGTACGCATCACCGGCCAGGTCCGGTGAGTGCTTCAGGGTTGTCGTGAGGTTCTCGGTCCCGTGCAGCGCACTCTGGTCCACCGGCGTCACGAACTTCTGGCCCTTCCGCACTCCGACCGTGCCGACGGCAAGCTCAGCCCCGGAGGCCTTCAGGGACCTGATCGCGGCGGCGACGGCACCGGCGGCCAGGATGTCCCCCGCGGTCAGGGACATGACCCAGCGGGTGGTCGCATTCGCGACTGCCAGTTGGCGGGCTGCCGGCGTGGACAGCCCTTCCTCCGACCGGAAGGTGATGCGGCCGTCCCGCTGCACGTACGGAGCTACGCCACCGGCGATTCGGTCGTCCCCCGTCGTGTCGAGCACCACGACTTCGAGGGGAGCAGATTTCTGCGCGAGGATGCTCTTGAGCGTGGCTACCACGTTCTGCGTGCTGTCCTCGACGATCACGGAGATGGCGATCACCGGCTTCTGGACCGGAACAGCGGACAGGGCTCCGGCCGAGGCGAGGGTCGAGACCGTGCGCTTGACTTTCGCGGCGTCCGCCGGGTGGATGGACTGCCGCAGCTTCTTCCGTTGTTCCGCCGGCAGCTTCTGCCACGCCGTGCGCAGCTGCCGTTCGGCTAGCCGGCGGATGCCGGACACGGCGTCGTCTGCGGTGGTCCAACGTGCCATAAGTGCTTGTCCTTCGAGAGGTCGATCAGGCGTTCACGGTGACTCGTGCGTCGAGCTCCTGGTTTGCCCGCTCCAGGTCGTCGGCGAAGTCGACCTCCACAGCATAGAAGTTGCTGATGTCCACGGGCGTGTACTGCACGCCGTCCTTGGCGATGGTGAGCTCGATGCCGCGCTCGAAGTAGTCCTGATCGCCGACCTGCGCCAGGCGCTTGATCAGCTTCTTCTTGTCCCTGGACGAGATGTAGTTGATGCCGACGGCTTCACCCAGTGCGTTCTCGACGGACTTGGAGAGGTGCTCGATGTGTCCGTTCTCATCGACCGTGTACTTGACTTCCTCGTCGCTGACGGAGGACATGTCCACCGATACGAAGGAGAGATCCTGCTCGATGAAGGGCCGCAGGTACTTGACGATCTCGGGAGCGAAGACGACGTCACCGTTCATCCAGAGAACGCCGCCCTTGGTCGAGTTGCGCAGCGCCTTGAGGAGACTCTTCGAGGTGTTCGTCTGGTCGAAGGCCTCGTTGTAGACGAAGGATGCGTTCGGGACGTGCTCGAGGATCATCTCCAGCTTGAATCCGACGACGATCGAGAGGCGCAGCTTCTTCTTGAACTCGGAAGACAGGTTCTGCACCTGCTGCTGCATGATCGTCCGTCCGTCGCTCAGTTCGGTGAGCGGCTTCGGATGGGGGCGCGCGAGTCGAGTTCCCATACCCGCAGCGAGGATTACTACCTGCACCGTCATAATGTGTCCTGTCGAGAATTGCGCTGTGTGGGCAGGGAACATGATCGACGAGACGCCACACCACGAGACCTTTTCCAGTCGCACCACTATGCTGCGGTACCCCCGGCCACGATGATACAGGAGCGGGGCTCGATAGTAGATCCCCGGGGCTGACCCGGCTGTCATTCGGAGTTCAGAACGGCGCCGTTATCAGCAGCTCCACATTCTGGTCCTCGGCTCCGCCCGTCACCGACCCGGCGTCCAGTCCCGGACGGTTCGCTGCGAGCTCCAGGCTGAGTGCGGCCAGCGATTGCGGCGTCTGGCCGGCGTCATGCCGGACATCATCGGCGGAGGAATGATCGACGAGTGTGGCGACGATCGACAGCGTGCCGTCCTGGTTGTCCAGGAGTTCGACGACGCGCGACTGCTGGGGGAAATCGATCAACGAGGCCGTGGTGATCTCCCATATGCCCCCTGAGGCCGAACGGCCGCGATGGGCTTCCACCTTGTGGCGGTGCTCGTGACCGTTCATCCAGAGCACGAGATTCGGGAAACGCGTGAGGATCCCGAGGACGTCGTCGCGTGCAATGGATTCTCCGCCGTCCTCGTGCGACGATGCGTCGTCCTCGAAGGCCCGAAGGGGATGGTGGCTGAAGAGCACCACGAGCTTGTCCTCGACATCCGCTGTCACGGTGTTCCCCTCGTCATCGTGGTAGGTGCTGGACACCCCCTGCAGTTGCTCGGTCAGCCAGGAGGCTTGTTTCCGGTCCAGGACAGCGCGGCCACCGCCGTCGGGGCTCGTCGTGTTGAGCATGATCCCGCGGACCTCGGCCGAGAGGTCGAATGCATAGTAGAGGGCGTCCATCGCTGCCGGTTGGTCGACAGTGTCGCCGGAAGGCAGGAGAGCGGCCCTGAACCTCGGTTTGTCGAACACCTTGCGCGTGCTGGATGCGGCGATGCTCCGTGACGGCATCGCGGCGACGAGTCGCTCCCGATCCTCGTCAGTGCCGTCGGCCTCTTTCCAGAACTCGTCCTCGGTCATCCCCTCCGGCAGTTCCACCGGAAGACGGGACCCTGTCCGCACCAGGTCGGTGAGCCGTTCCCCTCCGGAGATGCGCGAGCCGCCGAACCGGCCGGTCTCGTCATGGTTGCCGAAGCCCGGATAGTGGGGGAAGGCCGCCCCCGGGGCCTCGATGGCCCGGCTCGCGGCGGATAGCAGCCCGGGGACGGTCGGGTAGCCGTACTGCTTCTTCCAGTTGTCGGGCTCGGAGTCGTCGGGCTCGGGGTCGGGGTGCCAGACGTCGGCAGCAAGGGCGCGTGGAGCCCGGCCGTGGTCCTGAATGCCCTCGTAGGAACCTCCGGGGTTCGACGTCGCGCTACCGCCGTCGAGCACCGCCACTGCCGCATCCAACTCGCTGATGGCAAAGGAGTTCGTGATGTCTCCGGTAATCACCAGGCCGTCGAGCGGACGTCCGCTCTCGGGTCCCCGCCCGAGAGCGTTGAACGCCCTGACGGTCGCGTCGAGTACGTGAAGGGTGAGGACGTCCTGCGGCCGGAACCTTCCGGATGTCGGGTAGCCGTCCGGGAAGTCCAGGTACTGCCACAGGAAGGAGAGCCGGCCCGGATTCGCCGCGTCCAGGATGTGTGGGTCCGTGATGTGTCCGAAGGCCGCTCTGGCCACCGGTTCCGGCCCGGCTCCGTCAGGTCGCGACGCGAGGTCATCGCGCAGCAGGGTCTTCATCCCATCACCGTTCTCGAGCACCCGGTAGGGCAGGTCCTCGGACAGTCGGGCCCCCAGCCGGACAGATCGTTCGCGGGTGCTCGCGCGGCGCGGCGGAGTACTCGGTAGGTCCTCGGCGGAGCAGCCACTGAGGGGCGTGAGCGTCGCGGCAGCCGCGGCCAGCGAGAGTTGCAGGAGTCTGCGGCGCGCGATGGGACGGGGCGGATTATTCGGGGACAGGGCGGGGTCCTTCAGGAGCGTCGGGGCGAGGGAGGGGGCGATACTGTGCTCCTCCGGTGGTGTCACTGCATCGCTGATCTATTGCGCGCTGAGGACACCTGTCGTCGCCTCATCTGTTCGCGGCATGAAGTCCGGAAGTCGCGTGCCGACGCCGAGCAGCTGCTCGAGTGCGGCCACCACCCGTTCGGCAGCCCTGCCGTCTCCATAGGGGTTCACCGCCGTAGCCATCGACGAGTAGTGGTCGTCGTCGTGGAGGAGCGCCGTCACCCTCTCGACGATGAGGTTTTCATCCGCCCCGACGAGCGCGACGGTACCCGCGGTGACCGCCTCCGGCCGCTCCGTGTTCTCCCGCATCACCAGGACCGGCTTGCCGAGGCTGGGGGCTTCCTCCTGCACTCCACCCGAATCCGTCAGCACGACGGCGGCCAGGGAGAGGAGGCGGGCGAACTCGCCGTAGGCGAGGGGCTCCGTGAGGACCACGTTCGGAAGCTCCCTGAGCGGAGGGACGATCGCCTCCCGCACCACCGGGTTCATGTGGAGGGGCAGCACCACGATCAGGTCCGGCTCGTTGACCGCGATCCGGGCGATCGCGCGTGCCATGCCGCGCATGGCCGCTCCCTGGTTCTCCCTCCGGTGCGTCGTGACGAGCAGGATCCGACGGCCCGTCCCGGCCAGCGCCTCGAGCCGGGGATCCGAGAACGGGTGGTGCTGTCGGACCACCTGGAGCAGCGCGTCGATGACTGTGTTCCCGGTGATGACGATGTCCCCCGCCGGGACGTTCTCCGCGAGGAGGTTCTTCCGGCTGATGCTGGTGGGGGCGAGGTGGAGTGCGGCGATCTGCGAGGTGATCTTGCGGTTCGCCTCCTCCGGGAAGGGGGACCGCAGGTTCCCCGACCGGAGTCCCGCTTCGAGGTGCACCACAGGGATCTGCCGGTAGAACGCCGCGATCGCCGCGGCGGTGGACGTGGTCGTGTCGCCCTGGACGAGTACCGCTGCGGGCGGGTCCTGAAGAAGCAGGGGACTCAGGCCGTCGATCGTCCTCGTCATGATGGAGTGCAGTTCCTGTCCGTGCTCCAGGATGTCGAGGTCGTGATCGGGCGTGATGCCGAAGAGTTCGTTGACCTGGTCGAGCATCGCGCGGTGCTGGCCCGTGACGGTCACACGGACGTCCAGGGTCCTGGACCTCCTGAGCGCGGTGATGACCGGTGCGATCTTGATGGCTTCCGGACGGGTACCGAAGACGAGCATGACAGTTTTCAAGGCATCCCCCGACGCGGCGAATAGGGCAAATCCCGAGTATAGGCGGTAGGGCAGGACGGCACGGCCGCCCGAAGATCGACGTCGGCCACTTCGGGGCTACCAGGACGCCGCGTCCTCCGTGTCGGTGTCGGCACGTACCGTGGACGCATGGCCAACTCGGACCCGATGCCCCACCCGCATGCACAGACCGCGGGGATGCTCGTCGGTGACGTGACGGAAAGCGTCCTCCTCTCGAAGATCCTGCCACTGCTGGACCAGGGCGGCGGTGCCCTGCTCGGCCCCGGCGACGACGCCGCCATCGTGGCGTCCCCCGACGGCAGGACCGTGATCAGCATGGACACCCTCGTCGAGGACCACGACTTCCGGCTGCTCCGGCCCAACGGCTTCCACACCACCGGGTACGACGTCGGCTGGAAATCCGCGGCCCAGAACCTGAGCGACATCAACGCCATGGGCGGCTCGGCGACCTCCCTGGTGGTGAGCCTGACCCTCCCGCCGCAGACACCTGTGGACTGGGTCGAGGACTGCGCCCGGGGTCTCGCCGCCGCCATCCGCGATCTCGGTGCCGCCGGTTGCGCCGTCGTCGGCGGTGACCTCGGCGCCGGAGCGCAGCTCGTCATCACGGCGGCCGTCACCGGGACACTGGGAGGCAGGCCTCCCGTGCTCCGCTCGGGAGCGCAGGAGGGGGATGTCGTCGCCGTCGCGGGGACACTCGGCCGCGCCGCGGCGGGCCTCGCCATCCTCGAGGACGGCCGGCCGGTCGGGGAGTTCGGTCCGCTGGGCGAGGAGCTCGTCGCCGCGCAACTGCGGCCCTGCCCGCCGCTCGCCGCCGGACCGGCAGCCGCGGCCGCCGGGGCGCGCGCGATGCTCGACATCTCCGACGGGCTCGTTCGCGACGCCGGGCGGATCGCGACGGCGAGCGGCGCCGGGCTCGACCTCGACCCGGAGGTACTGCGGGAGTACGCAGCTCGGCTGGCACCGGCAGCGGAGCAGCTGGGGGAGGACCCGATGGACTGGGTGCTCGGCGGCGGCGAGGACCACGGGCTCCTCGCCGCCTTCCCGCGGAATGCCCTGCTGCCCCCCGGGTTCACTGCGGTAGGCTCGATGGTGTCGGGCAAGCCGCTGGTGACACTGGCGTCACGGCCGACAGCTCTCCGGGGATGGGATCACTTTGCACACTAAGGTCACCGCTAACGCTGTTGCGATGAAGCGATGGTTGGGCAGGGCCGAAGAGTCGCTCGGCAACCACAGCGACCGGCTCAACGCCATCAACATCTTCCCCGTGGCGGATGGCGATACGGGGACCAACCTGTACCTGACGGTCCGCTCCGCAGCCCGCGCAGCACACGACGCCGAGACCTCCGACCTCGGGGAACTGCTCACCATCGCGGGCCGGGCAGCGATGGAGGAGGCCCTCGGCAATTCGGGGACCCTGTTCGCCGTCTTCCTCACCGCCTTCGCCGAGCCCCTCCACGGAACGACCCGCCTGACCTGCACCCTCCTCGCGGCCTCCCTGCACCGTGCGCAGATCCGCAGCTGGTCCGCGTTGAGCGATCCCGTCCCCGGCACCATGCTCTCGGTCCTCGAAGCGAGCGCGCGGGGATCGGCCGAGACCGCCGCAGGCCTCACCGCCGACGACAGCAACCATGCCCTCGCCCTCACGCTGAGGGCCTCCGTGCAGCACGCACTCCGGGCGGTCGTACGCACCGAGAGCCAGCTGGGCCCGCTCACCGACGCGAAGGTGGTCGACGCCGGGGGTGTGGGCTTCCTGCTCATCCTCGACGCGCTCCGTGCCTCCGCCCTCGGCGAGGAGCTGCAGGACGAATTGCTCGACGGCCTCCACGGCTACGACATCCAGTCCCCGCACATCCACAACGGTGGGGACGCCGACGGCGTCGAGGTCATGTGCACGATCAACCTCAGTCCCCTCGACGCGGCCACTCTGCGCCTCCACCTCGACGAGCTGGGCGACTCCGTGATCATGAGCGCCGTCACCGCGGTGGAGGAGGGCTACCGCTGGCGCGTCCACGTCCACGTGCCCGACGCCGCCCCCGCCCTCGCGCTCATCCACCAGGCCGGGAACCCCGTGAACATCACGGTGACCCAGCTCGCCTCGCCCCCCGTAGGAGCCGAGGCCGGTGACTCCTGACACGGTGCGGTCGGTGGCCGCCTCCGAGCTCGACGCGCCGCTCGACCGTCACCTCGGGCCGGTCGCGAAGCAGCTGGCCAAGCACTTTTCCATCTCCACCGTCGGCGAACTGCTCAACCATTTCCCGCGCACCTACCTCAAGCGGGGCGAGCTGACGCCCATCGCGGATGTCCCGGTGGACGAGGAGGTGACCCTGATCGCCCGCGTGCAGTCGGCGAACTCGCGCAGGATGCACACGCGCAAGGGGATGCTGCTGGAGGTCATCATCACCGACGACGCCGACGGCGGCATCGGCGGCATGAACCTGACGTTCTTCAACGGTTATGCCGCGGAGCGCGAACTGCGCCCCGGCGTCCGCGCCACGTTCTCCGGCAAGGTGACGGTGTACCGGGGGAGGCTGTCGCTCACCAATCCGCGCTACGTCCTCCTCGACGAGGGCGACGACGACCCCGAGTACCTCAACCGGCCCATCCCCGTCTATCCGGCGGTGGAGAAACTCGCCAGCGACCAGATCGCCGTCGCGGTCGGCACCATCCTCGACACCCTGCAGCTCTCGGACCTCGACGATCCGGTGCCCGCCTCGATCGCGCGCCGCGACAAGCTCATGAGCCTCGCCACGGCCTACGAGCTCGTGCACCGGCCGCCCCAGGTGGAGGACGCCTACCGCGCCCAGCACCGCTTCCGGTACCAGGAGGCCTTCGTCCTCCAGGCGGCACTGGCGCGCCGTCGGGCACTGGCGGCCCGTGAGGAGGCCACCGCACGGCCGCCGCACGCGGGGGGCCTGCTGGACCAGTTCGACGCGCGCCTGCCCTTCACCCTCACGCAGGGGCAGCTCGACGTCGGACGGACACTCGCCGAGGACCTCGCCCGCGACCACCCCATGAACCGGCTGCTGCAGGGGGAGGTCGGCTCGGGCAAGACCCTGGTGGCACTGCGCGCCATGCTGCAGGTCATCGATGCCGGCGGACAGGCGGCACTTCTCGCACCCACCGAGGTCCTCGCCGCCCAGCACCTCCAGTCCATCACCCGGACCCTCGGCCCGCTCGCCGAGGGCGGGATGCTCGGCGGTGCCGCGGACGGCACACGCGTGGTCCTGCTCACCGGATCGATGTCCACGGCGCAGCGGAAGAGATCCCTCCTCGACGCCGCGTCCGGAGACGCCGGCATCGTCATCGGGACGCACGCCCTCCTGTCCGACAACGTGGAGTTCTTCGACCTCGGCCTGATCGTCGTGGACGAGCAGCACCGGTTCGGGGTGGAGCAGCGGGATGTGCTGCGCACCAAGGCCCGCACCTCCCCGCATGTGCTGGTCATGACGGCGACGCCCATCCCGCGGACGGTCGCCATGACCGTGTTCGGGGATCTCGAGACCTCCACGCTGTCGGAGCTGCCCGCGGGCCGCTCGCCGATCTCCACCCACGAGGTCGGCCTCACCGAGCACCCGGCCTGGATCGACCGCGTCTGGTCTCGGGCGCGCGAGGAGATCGACGCGGGCCGGCAGGTGTATGTGGTGTGCCCGAAGATCGGCGACGACGGGAAGGCGGAGGAGGATGCCGCGGAGGCGCTCTACGCGGAGCCCGGCGCCGAGCGGAAGTCCGGAGGCCCGCAGGAACTCACGAGCGTCGTCGGGCTCTTCGGGTCGCTGGCCGGGGTCCCGCAGCTCCAGGGCGTCTCCAGCGGGATGCTCCACGGGCGCATGGACCCGCAGGAGAAGTCGGAGGTCATGGCGCGCTTCGCCGACGGCGCCGTGCAGCTGCTGATCGCCACGACGGTGATCGAGGTCGGCGTCGACGTCCCGAACGCCACGCTCATGGTCATCATGGACGCAGACCGCTTCGGCATCTCCCAGCTCCACCAGTTGCGCGGGCGCATCGGTCGCGGCGGGCACGCGGGCACGTGCCTCCTCGTGACCAAGCTCGAGCCCGACCACCCGAGCCGTGAGCGCCTCGCCGCCGTCGCCTCCACGACCGACGGCTTCGAGCTCTCCCAGAAGGACCTCGAACTCCGGCGGGAGGGCGACATCCTCGGCGCTTCGCAGTCCGGTGGCCGGTCGGCCCTGCGGTTCCTCAAGATCACGCAGCACGGGAAGGTCATCGAGAAGGCGCGCGCGGATGCCCAGGAGATCGTGGCGGGGGACCCGGACCTGCGCGACTACCCGGGTCTCGCCCTCGCGATCGACCTCTACCTGAACCCCGAGAAGGAAGCATTCCTCGAGAAGGGCTGAGGATTTCTTCTCCGCACCTGAGGATGTAGCATCCTTTCCATGACGCAGATACGGATCGGTGACGCCGCTCGCTTCCTGGGCGTCAGCGACGACACCGTCCGCCGATGGATCGACGGCGGCATCCTCGGAAGCGCCAGGGACTCCTCGGGAAGGGCCGTGGTCGACGCGCTGGAACTGGCCCGGCTCGCACGCCGGAACGCCGTCCTGCCCGGGGACCCCTCGGACATCGGGCGTTCCGCCCGCAACCGGTTCGTCGGCATCGTCACCGACATCGTGATGGACACCGTCATGGCGCAGGTGGAGCTCCAGTGCGGGCAGCACCGCGTGGTGTCGCTGATGAGCAGCGAGGCCGTCCGCGACCTCGGGCTGGAGCAGGGATCCATCGCCATCGCCGTGGTCAAGGCCACCACCGTGATCATCGAGACCCCTGGTGGGAAGGCCTGATGATGCCGCGACCGGCCCCGGCTCCGCGCCGGCGCGCCGCCCCGCGATCCGTCGCCCGATCCGCCGCCCGATCCGCCGTCGTGCCGGTCGCCGTCGTCCTGTTCACCGCCGCCTGCGGCTCGTCCGGCGTGCCCGCCGGGGATGCCGGGGGACCGGACGGGTCGGTCGACGGCAGCGTGACGGTCTTCGCCGCAGCCTCCCTCCGGGCGTCCTTCACCGACCTCGCGGCCCGGTTCGAGGAGGCGCACCCGGGCGCGGACGTCCGGCTCAACGTCGCCGGTTCGTCCGATCTCGTCACGCAGATCATCGAGGGTGCTCCCGCGGACGTCTTCGCCCCGGCCGACACCGCGAGCATGGACCGGGTCGAGGCCGCGGGCCTGCTGCGCGGGACGGCGGTCGACATCGCCACCAACACGCTCCGGCTGGCCGTCCCGTCCGACAACCCCGCCGACATCGCCTCGCTCGCCGACGCAGCCCGCCCGGGCGTGAAGACGGTCGTCTGCGCGGAACAGGTCCCGTGCGGAGCGGCCGCGGCGAGGATCGAGGAGGCCGCAGGCATCGACCTGGAACCCGTCAGCGAGGAATCGTCCGTCACGGACGTCCTCGGGAAGGTGGCCTCCGGTGAGGCGGACGCCGGCCTCGTCTATGCCACCGACATCCGGGCGGCAGGAGACACGGTCCTCGGTATCGACGTCCCCGAGGCCTCCGACGCCGTCACCACCTATCCCGTCGCGGCACTGGCCGATGCGGCGGACCCCGCGACGGCGCAGGCGTTCGTCGACTTCGTGGCCGGTCCGGACGGTCGGGCCGTCCTCGGGGCAGCGGGTTTCGGTGCGCCCTGACCCGCGCCCTGACCCGCTGTCGGTCCAGCCATGGGAGGCACAGTGGTGAGGACGACGGCGGCCCTTCCCCGCTGGGTGGTGCTGATCGCCGTCATCGGCGGTCTGTTCGTCGTCGTCCCGCTCGCGGCCATGGCGCTCCGGGTCGACTGGCCCCGGTTCATCCCCCTCGTCACCTCCGAGAGCGCCGAGGCGGCCCTGCTGCTCAGCCTGCGGACCTCCCTCACCGCGACGGCCCTGTGCATCGTCTTCGGCGTGCCGATGGCGCTCGTCCTCGCCCGGACCTCGTTCCGCGGACAGCAGGTCCTCCGGTCCCTCGTGCTGCTGCCCCTGGTCCTCCCACCGGTCGTCGGCGGCATCGCCCTGCTGTACACCTTCGGCCGGCGCGGGCTGCTGGGGAGCAGCCTGGACGTCCTCGGGATCGACGTCGCCTTCTCGACGACGGCGGTCGTGATGTCGCAGGCCTTCGTGGCCCTGCCGTTCCTCGTCCTCAGCCTCGAGGGGGCGCTCCGCTCGGTCGGTACGCGCTACGAGGCCGTCGGAGCGACCCTCGGCGCCGGACGGTGGACGGTGCTCCGGCGGATCACGCTGCCCCTCGTGCTGCCCGCACTGGTCTCGGGGTCCGTGCTGTCCTTCGCGCGGGCGCTCGGAGAGTTCGGAGCGACGCTGACCTTCGCGGGCAGCCTCCAGGGGACCACGAGGACGCTGCCGCTGGAGGTCTACCTACAGCGTGAGACGGACCCGGACGCCGCCGTCGCGCTCTCCCTCATCCTCGTGCTCGTCGCCGTCGCCGTGGTGGGTGTCGCGCACCGCGTGAGGCCCCTCGACGGGGCGGCAGGACCGTTGCCCTTCCGCGCACCCGCCATGGCACGGCCATGAGCCTCACCTTCAGGGCCACGCTCCCGGAGCGGGGTTTCGACGTCGCCTTCGACCTCGCCCCGGGGGAGACCCTCGCCGTCCTCGGGCCCAACGGGGCGGGGAAGTCGACGCTGCTCACGCTCGTCGCGGGGCTCCTGGCGCCGGCGGAGGGCCGCGCGGAGCTCGACGGGAGGGTCCTCTTCGACGTCACCGCCCGCCGGAGCGTCCTCACCGAACCCCGCCACCGCGGCGTCTCGCTCCTCGCGCAGGAGGCCCTGCTGTTCCCCCACCTCACGGCACTGGAGAACGTGGCCTTCGGTCCGCGCAGCCGCGGACAGCACCGGGCGGCGGCCCGGTCCACGGCCCGGGACTGGCTCGACCGCCTCGGGATGGGCGAGCTCGCCTCCCGCAGGCCGTCCCAGCTGTCCGGTGGACAGGCACAACGCGTCGCCGTCGCGCGTGCGCTCGCCGCCGATCCGTCGCTCCTCCTGCTGGACGAGCCGCTCGCCGCCCTCGACGTCACCGTGGCCCCCGCCCTCCGCACCCTCCTGCGGGACGTCCTCGCGGACCGCTCCGCGATCATCGTGACCCACGACCCGCTCGACGCCTTCCTGCTCGCCGACCGCCTGCTCATCCTCGAGGACGGCAGGATCGTCGAAGCCGGCGCCACGGCACACGTGCTCACGCGACCCGTCACGCCCTTCGGTGCCCGGCTGGCCGGACTGAACCTCGTGGACGGACAGGCGACTCCCGCGGGATTCAGGGCGGCCAACGGGCTGGAGGTGCCGCTGGCCGAACACGCACCGGTCGGGGCGCGCCTCGCCCTCACGGTTCGTCCGGCGGATGTGGCCGTGTCCCGCAGGGCGGAGAGCGGGCAGGGCTTCAGCTCCGTCGGAGCGGACATCGACGACGTCGAGCACCGCGGCGACCACGTGCGCGTGCACGCCGCGGGGCTGGCGGCCGACGTCGCCCCCGCCGCCGTCGTGGCACTCGGCATGGCGCCCGGCGTGCCGGTGTTCCTCGGCTTCCGGCACGAGGACGCAACCGTCTATCCGGTGTAGGACGGCGGTCCGCGCCGTGCCCCGACCGGCGATAGAGTCGGAGGCATGACGCGCATCATCTCAGGAGCCGCAGGAGGCACGACGCTCACCAGCGTCGACGGAAACGGCACGCGGCCGACGACGGACCGCGTCAAGGAAGCACTGTTCTCGAGCCTCGAGTCCTACGGCGTGGTGCACGGGGCGCACGTCCTGGACCTCTATGCCGGTTCGGGCTCGCTCGGGGTGGAGAGTGCGAGCCGCGGCGCCGCCTCCGTGGACCTCGTCGAATCCGCCGATCGGGCCGCAGCCGTCGCCCAGCGGAACGCCGACCTCGTGAACCGCGTCCTCGGCTGGACGGCCGTCCGCGTGCACCGCACGAAGGTCGAGACCTACCTCGATCGGGTGGCCCCCGAACTGACCTGGGACCTCGTCCTCATGGATCCGCCCTACACGGTGCGTGAGGACGGCGTGGTCGCCGTCCTCGATGCCCTCGAGACGCGCCTGGCGGAGGGTGCCGTCGTCGTCGTCGAGCGATCGGCGCGGACCCCGGAACCGGCGTGGCCCGCGTGGCTCGAACGCTTCTCGGACAAGAAGTACGGGGAGACACGCCTGTGGTTCCTGGAGCCCGTCGTGGAGCCCGATGTGGGGTCCGATGTGGATTCGGATGGTGACTCCGCCGGGGAAGCCTCCGCCGACTAGCAGCTCTCCCTCGCGCGGGCGCAGATAGTGCCGGGCGCAGAAAGGGCCGAGCGCAGAAGGCGCCGTGCCGGTCCTCCGGCACGGCGCCTTCTGCCATGGGCTAGGCCCGGCGTCGTGTCCTCAGCAGGGCGGTCACGCCGGCGGCGAGTCCGAGCAGGCCGGCGATGAGGCCCGCCCAGCCGACGGCCGACGTCGACCCCGGCGTGCTGGACGCCGTCTGCTCCGCGTCGATCGCCTCCGGGGATGCTTCCGGGGTCGCCTCGGCCGCGTTGTGGGACCCGCCGTGGGCGTCACCCTCGACGGCGGCCGTGGTCACGAACGAGGGCGCCGGCTTGTCGGGTTCCTCGGCGCCCTCGACGGTCTCCTGGTCCCACGCGACGACGTCACCGTCCGTATAGGACTGGGAGGTCGGGAGCAGCACCGTGGATCCCGCCTCGGGCAGGCGCCCCACCGAGATCGAGAACGTCTGGTACTCCTGCTGCGAGATCTCGGCGCCCGCCTCCGCCGTCCACACGACGGACAAGGGAGCCTCCGTGATGGTCGCGCCGTCGGAGGTGGTCACCGGCTCCGGCAGGGCACCGGTCACCACCTCCGCCGTCCACCCCTCGACCGGCTTGACGCGGACGGACGTGAAGGGCTCGTCGGTGGGCAGCTGCACCTCGAGCTTGTTCGTCGCCGCGGTCTCCGATTCGTTGGGCACGCTGAAGGTGAGTTGCGCATAGCCGTTCTCCGTGGTGGACGCCGGCGCCACGGTCACGTGGGCGCTCGCCGCGCCGAGGCCGAGGGCCATCAGGCCGGCAGTGGTGAGGGCGACGGCTCCGGTAGTGAGGGTACGCCTGGGGTAGGAAGTCATGGAAATGCCTTTCGGGGATGCTGCTCCACGTCCGCGACAGCGGGATCGCGCGGGGCAGCAGGGAAGTGGGAAGGGTGCATCGGGAAGGCCCGCCGACGTACCCCGGTCCCTGTCAGGACGGGCCGGTTCAGGCGGGCAGCGGCGACGGACGCGGCGGACCGCGCAGGGTCGGCACGGAGGCGTGCACGGACAGCGGCGCGACGGGATGCGGCACGTCGGTCACGGCACGGGGCGTCGCCGGCACCGGGGAAGTGATGGAGGGCAGGGTCAGCAGGGGCCGTAGCCAGGCCAGGAGAAGCGTGACCGCCCGGTCGCTCCGCGCGACCGCGAGGGCCAGGACCACGGTGGCTGTCGCGTGCAGGACGACCATGGCGGGAGTGCCGACCGCACCGGCCATCCCGGTCGGCGCCACCGTGGAGCAGGCGAGCTCGAAGGCGGCGTGGTGGTCCGGCATCGTCGAGGAGCTCTGGCAGACCGCCGGGACGGAGGTCAGCGCGAAGACGTGGTGCAGCAGGAACTGCCCGCCTCCCATCGCCAGGAGGGCGGGCCGGACGGAGAGCGCCCGCCGGGCGAGCAGCGTCGCGGGCGCGAGGAGGAGGACTGCGAGCAGCAGCATCACCCCGGGGGCGGGCAGGTGCCCCGACGCCAGGACGTGGGACGCCGAGGAGACCGAGAGGATCAGCGAGACGAGGATCACGGACCGGACGTAGGTCAGGCTCGTTGCAGGCACCCGTCCCTCCTTCCCGTCGCTCCGCGCAGTCGTGGAAGCCTCGCTGGATTCAGCGGCTCCATCTCAGGTTACCGTCGGCGCGCCGGCTTCCACGTCAGTACTTCGCGCGGGGCGGTCCCGTGGATGGGCACGGAAGCCGCTGCGCTCCTCCTAGTTCTTCGGGTTCGGCTGGCGGGGATCCTGCTCGCCCATGTCCGCCGCACCGAGCGCGCCGGCGGCAGGTGAGTGGCTGGTCTCGTTGAAGCGCGCCACCAGTTCGGGGTGGTGGAGATCGAGCGCAGGGCGCTCCGAGCGGATGCGGGGGATGGACACCAAGTTGTGGCGCGGCGGCGGGCAGGAGGTCGCCCACTCCAGCGAGGCACCGAAGCCCCACGGGTCGTCGACGTCGACCTTCTTGCCCTTGCGCCAGGTGATGTACACGTTCCAGAAGAACGGGATGATGGACGCGCCGAGAAGGAAGGAGCCGATGGTGGAGAACTGGTGCATTTCGGTGAAGCCGTCCTCGGGCAGGTAGTCGGCGTAGCGGCGGGGCATGCCCTGGACGCCGAGCCAGTGCTGGATCAGGAACGTGGCGTGGAAGCCGAGGAACAGCATCCAGAAGTGGATCTTCCCCCACCGCTCGTTGAGCATGGTCCCGGTGAACTTGGGCCACCAGAAGTAGAAGCCGGCGAACATCGCGAACACCACGGTGCCGAAGACCACGTAGTGGAAGTGCGCGACCACGAAGTAGGTGTCCGAGACGTGGAAGTCCAGCGGCGGTGAGGCCAGGATCACGCCGGTGAGGCCGCCGAAGATGAAGGTCACGAGGAAGCCGAGGCTCCAGAGCATCGGCGTCTCGAACGTCAGCGATCCCCGCCACATGGTGCCGATCCAGTTGAAGACCTTCACGCCCGTCGGAACGGCGATGAGCATGGTCGTGAAGGCGAAGAACGGCAGCAGGACGGCTCCGGTGACGTACATGTGGTGTGCCCAGACCGTCACGGAGAGCGCGGCGATGGCGATCGTCGCGAAGACCAGGCCCTTGTAGCCGAAGATCGGCTTGCGGCTGAACACCGGGAAGATCTCCGAGACGATGCCGAAGAACGGCAGCGCGATGATGTAGACCTCGGGGTGGCCGAAGAACCAGAAGAGGTGCTGCCACATGATCGCCCCGCCGTTCTCCGGGTCGAAGATGTGCGCGCCGAAGCGGCGGTCCGCGCCGAGGGCGAACAGGGCGGCGGCCAGGACGGGGAAGGCCATCAGGACGAGGATCGAGGTGATCAGGGTGTTCCAGGTGAAGATCGGCATGCGCCACATGGTCATGCCCGGGACGCGCATGCAGATGATCGTCGTGACGAAGTTGACCGAGCCGAGGATGGTGCCGAACCCGGCCAGGGCGAGCCCGAAGACCCACAGGTCCCCACCGATGCTGGGGGAGAAGCTGACGTTCGCGAGGGGCGGGTAGGCGGTCCAGCCGAACCCTCGCTGCTCTGCGGGGTGAAGATGCCGAGACCGACGATGATCCCGCCGAAGAGGTAGAAGTAGTAGGCCAGGGCGTTGAGCCGGGGGAAGGCGACATCGGGTGCGCCGATCTGCAGCGGCATGATGACGTTCGCGAAGCCCGCGAACAGCGGTGTCGCGAAGAGGAGCAGCATGATCGTGCCGTGCATCGTGAACAGCTGGTTGTACTGCTCCTTGGTCTGCAGGATCTGCATGCCCGGTGCGAAGAGTTCCGCCCGGATCAGCAGGGCCTCGACGCCGCTCAGGGAGAACCACACGAACGACGTGATGATGTAGAGGTAGCCGATCGTCTTGTGGTCGGTGGTCGTCATCCACTCGAGGAAGATCCGGCCGGGGGACCGGGTTCCGGGCGTTGCCGCCGGCGTCGCTGCAAGGGTCGAATCTGCGTATTCAGCGGTCACGGTCCGCTCCTGCCGGGTAGGGATGGGGGAGGTTCATGCGGCGAAGCGGTGGCTCCCGTGCGGGCGCGGGAACCGGGAGGGGCACGAGGGGAGGACCTCGGGCACGATCAGCGAGCACGAGCCGGCGGAATCGCCGACGACGGGCTGGGCTTCCAGGCCGCTGATCCCGAGGCGTTCGAGCGCGTCGATCCCCGCGATCTCGATGTGCTGCGCGCTGCTCGCATCGATCACGACGTTCGGCTCCTGCAGGATGCGGAAGCTACGGCGGACGATGGGCAGGAGAGCCCGGCAGTTCTCCTCCGTGAGGCACCCTCGCACTTCCATGCGTGCCCAGCGGAGGTCGATGTCCAGGCGGACGGTGATGCGCAATGTGTGGCTCATGGCCCAGGTCCTCCGAAGAGCGGTCCTCGATGCCCGGCTGCTCAAGCCCTTTAAGGCTAGGAGGAGCTGTCGGACCCGGGCGCGGAAGAATCCTGCTTGACAAGCACGGCGCCGGGCGACCATGGCGTGCTGAACATCAGGGTCGGAAGGGTCGGGGCGGAGCTACCGGCCCATCGGCTGCTCGAACGCCGCCCGCTCGGCGTCGACGAGGACGGCGGCGGGGTGCGGACCCGCGGCACGCAGGGCCGAGGTCCAGGACTCCGGCCACGGCGTCCTGCGTGCCGCGATGATGACGTTCCCGGCGCTCGCACCGCCGACCATGCCCGCCTCGGTGAGGACGGCCGTCGCGGTGGCCAGGGCGGAGAGCTGCCTGCTCTGCGCGCGGGCGAAGGCGAGCGGCGGGTCGTCGCCGACGTTGACGAGGACCACGCCGTCGTCGGCGCAGACCCTCAGGAGGTGCGCGGCGAAATCCGGGCCGGTGAGATGGGCGGGGGCGTCGGCCCCCGCGAAGATGTCCAGCACCACGGCGTCGAAGGCCGCATCCGGCTGCTCGAGCACGGCGTCGGCGGCGTCGCCGACGACGACCTCGCACACCGTGCCCTCGGCCAGCGGCATGGCATCGAGGACGAAGTCGACCAGTTCTGCTTCCAGGTCGACGGCGACCTGCACGGATCTCGGACGCGTCGCCTGGACGTACCGGACGAGGGTCAGGGCTCCCGCGCCCAGGTGCAGGATCCGCAGCGGAGCGCCCGGTGGCTTGACCAGGTCGAGAACTGCCGCCACGCGACGCAGGTACTCGTAGAACACCCGTTCCGGGTGGTGCACGTCGACATGCGACTGCTGCGCCCCTCCGATGCTGAGGATGAGCGCGCCGTCGATGTATGCGTCCTCGTCGATCTCGGCGTAGGCACCCGCGCCGGGAAGCCAGCGCGTGGGGACCTCGAACTCTTCGTCCGTGCCGGGAGCCGTGCTCACACGCGCTTCCGCAGGGTCGCGAGGCGCAGTGCGCCCTCCTCGATGACGTCGAACCGCTTGCAGAACGCGAACCGCAGCATCGAGCGCGTACGCCGGGCACCCTCCTCGTGGCAGAACATCGCCACGGGGATCGCCGCGACCCCGATCAGCGACGGCAGGCGCCGTGCCAGGTCCGTGGCGTCGTCGATACCCAGCGGCGCGGCATCGACCATCGTGAAGAACGTGCCCTTCGGCTCGAAGACCTCGAACCCGGCGGCGCGGAGGCCCTCGCCCAGCAGGTCCCGCTTCTTCCGCAGCATGGCCGCGGCGGAGGTGAAGAACTCCTCCGGCAGCCCCAGCCCGAGGGCGACGGCTCCCTGGAACGGTGTTCCCGAGGTGTAGGTCAGGAAGGTCTTCACGGTACGGACCTGCGCCACGAGGTCGGCGGGTCCGCTGAGCCAGCCCACCTTCCAGCCCGTGACCGAGAAGGTCTTGCCCGCGGAGGAGATCGTGAGGGTGCGTTCCGCCGCCCCGGGCAGCGAGGCGATGGGGACGTGCGGCACACCGAAGGTCAGGTGCTCGTACACCTCGTCCGTCACGATGATGGCACCGTGGCGTTCCGCCAGCCGCACGATGAGCTCGAGCGCCGGCCGGGCGAGGACGCTGCCGGTCGGGTTGTGCGGATTGTTCACCACGACGATCCGCGTGCGCTCGCTGAACGCGGCCTCCAGGCTTGCCGCGTCCGGCTGGAAGTCCGGAGCGTTCAGGGGAGCGGTGGTGTGGGTGGCGCCCGAGAGCCCGATGACGGCCCCGTAGGAGTCGTAGAAGGGTTCGAAGGTCAGCACCTCGTCGCCCGGGCCGGCGAAGGCGAGGATCGCCGCCGCGATCGACTCCGTGGCGCCCGTGCTGACGATCACCTCGGTCTGCGGATCGATGTGCAGTCCGTAGAAGCGTTCCTGGTGTGCAGCGATGGCATGGCGCAGGACGGCGAGGCCCTGACCGGGTGCGTACTGGTTGGCGCCGTCGGCGATCGCTGCACGGGCCGCGTCGAGGATCTCGCGTGGACCGTCCTCGTCCGGGAACCCCTGTCCGAGGTTGATCGCCGAATGCTTCTGGGCGAGCGCCGTCACCTCCTCGAAGATGGTGATGCCGAGGGTGCCGTCGCCGCCGAGCAGGTTCGCACCGCGCGCGGCCCTCGTCCAGGGTGCCGTACTGCTGCTCGGAATGGCTGCCGCCCGCGCGTCTGTGGTCATGACACCAGTATCGCCGGTCCCGCGCGTCCGGCCGCAGACCGCCGTGCCCTCCGCGGTATGCCGGGGGGCGGGGTGTGCGCGCGGGTGGGGAGGACTGGGTACCGTGGGGGCATGAGCCGCGCCGTCTGCCCCGGATCGTTCGACCCCCTCCACAACGGACACATCGAGGTCATCGGTCGTGCCGCCCGGTTGTTCGACGAGGTGATCGTCGCCGTGTCGACCAACTACGCCAAGAAGTACCGGTTCGACGTCGACGAGCGCATCGCCTTCTGCCGCGACGGCCTCGCGCACCTGCCCGGCGTGACAGTGCTGCCCATGGGCCCCGGCCTCGTCGCCGACTTCTGCAGGGAGCACGGCGCGGCGGCACTCGTCAAAGGGCTGCGATCAGGGCTCGACTTCGACTACGAACTCCCCATGGCGACCATGAACCGCCACCTGACCGACGTCGAGACCGTCTTCGTCCCCACCGGTACGACGTTCGCCCATGTCTCCTCCACCCTGCTGAAGGAGGTCGCGTCCCTGGGCGGCGACGTCCGTCCGTTCGTTCCCGACGCCGTCTACCGTTCCCTGCACTGATCCGGCGGCGCCTCAGACCGGTCGAGCGCACGCGGGGCGGGCCAGGGCTGCGGCCAGTGCCGTGGTCTCCTCGACGAACCGTCCGAGCCACTCCAGGGCGTCGAGGTCCGGCGTCGATTCGGCCATGGTGACGTCGGCCCCGGAGCACTGGGAGATGTTCGTGGAGGCGCGTGTCACGTGGTAGGTCGAGGTGACGACGACGATCCTGTCCCAGCCGCGGTCGCGGGCGAGCGCGGCGATCGCACGCGCCTCGCCCCTCGTGGTCAGGGGATCCGAACGGAAGCAGGTCGTGCCGGGTAACTCCGCGGCGCACAGGGCGTCGGCCGCGGAGTTGCCCGGCAGCCCCGTCGAGGAGAGCACGAGTTCGTCGGCGACGCCGCGCTCGATCAGCCGCTGGCCCGCGGGAAGCCTCTCGCCCGCGGCTCCGGCCAGCACCACCACCGCATCGGCCGTCCCGACCGTCCGCAGCGGAGGGTTGTAGAACAGCACATAGGCGAGGATCAGCCACGCGAGGAGACAGGCGGTGGCGATCCCGGCCGCTGTCCGCAGGGCGCGGACCGCCCGACGGCGACGCGGGTCGGCCGGTGCCGGGCGGGGATCGGACGTCATCGTCCGAGCGTAGACGGGTCCGCCCGTTTTGGGACTGCCCGCCTCATCGGGCTAGGATGGTACGTCGGTCATATGTTCTACAGGAGTCATCATCAACAGCGATCTCAGTTCGCCTTTGACTTTCAGCGTCAAGGATCTCGGACGCAGTCCGGGAAGCATGCGGACAGTGGAAGAACATGTACCGGCACCGAAGGATTTCGGCGTTGCGCTGATCGGCGTGCAGGAGGGTTCCGAGATGGAACTGGACCTGCGTTTCGAATCGGTGCACGAGGGAATCCTGGTGTCGGGTACGGCAAACGTCGAGGTAACCGGCGAGTGCGGCCGTTGCCTGGAGCCCCTGCGGTTCGACCGTGAGGTGGACGTCCAGGAGCTCTTCTTCTACAGCGACTCCGAGTCGCTGTCGGTGGAAGAGGAAGAAGATCAGCACAGGGTGGAGAACGATTCGGTCGATCTGGAACCCGTGCTGAGGGATGCAGTGGTTACGTCGCTGCCATTCCAGCCGGTGTGCCGGGAGGATTGCAAGGGTCTGTGCTCCGAATGCGGAGCGCAGCTCAATGACGATCCGGACCACCACCATGAAGTTTTGGACCCTCGCTGGTCAGCCCTTGCAGGGCTGACGGGCACCGCCGCCGGTAACGACGCGGCAACCAAGTCAGAGTCAGACGAGAGAGAAGAGAGTTAGCCGTGGCTGTCCCGAAGCGGAAGATGTCCCGCGCGAATACCCGTGCACGCCGGTCCCAGTGGAAGGCAACCGCCCCCAAGCTGGTCAAGACCCTCGAGAACGGTCGCGTCACCTACAGCCTCGCCCACCAGGCCAAGGTTGTCACCGATTCAGCCGGTACCCCGCTGTTCCTCGAGTACAAGGGCCGCAAGGTAGCCGACGTCTGACAACGGGGTGCGGCCCGCTGCATGCCCGGTGCTGCAGTGGGCACCCGTTCGATGCTGGATCAGCTGATGCGGTTGTGAAGAATGCAGAAGAACTCACGAAGCGTCTTGGTGTCGATATCAACACCGAGACGCTTCGTCTTGCCCTGACGCACCGGTCCTACGCCTATGAGAAGGGCGGGATCCCCACCAACGAGCGGCTCGAATTCCTGGGCGACTCGGTGCTCGGCCTCTCGGTGACCGACGCCCTGTACCGGGACAACCCCGACCTCTCCGAGGGTGAGCTCGCCAAGCGGCGGTCCGCCGTCGTCAGCACCAGGGCGCTCGCCGGAGTGGCCCGCACGCTCGACCTCGGCAGCCACGTGCTGCTCGGACAGGGCGAGAAGCTCACCAACGGCCGGGACAAGGCATCCATCCTCGCGGACACCATGGAGGCCGTCATCGGTGCCGCCTACCTGAGCCACGGGATCGAGATCGCGAGGGCCATGGTCATGAGGCTCATCGGGCCGCTCCTGCGCGACTCCGCTGTCCTCGGCGAAGGCACGGACTGGAAGACCCGCATCCAGGAGACCGCGGCCGCCCGCCGGCTCGGCCTGATCGACTACCAGGTGGTGGGCGCCGGTCCCGACCACGCCCGTACGTTCACCGCGCGCCTCGTGATCGGCGGCGTCGAGTACGGCTCCGGGTGCGGCCACTCGAAGAAGGAGGCGGAGCAGGAGGCTGCTGCCGCCTCCTGGAAGCTGCTCGCACCCGGGGCCGGGACGACGCCCGACGGCGAACCGCACGACGCGCCCGCAGCGCCCCCCGGACCCTGAGTGCCTGAACTGCCCGAGGTCGAGGTGGTACGGCGTGGGCTGGCGCGCTGGGTCACGGGCCGTACCGTCGAGGCCGTCGAGGTGGTGGACCCGCGGTCGCTGCGACGCCACGTCGCAGGCGTCGAGGACTTCCGTGGCAACGTCACCGGAGCACGCGTCACGGACGTGGTGCGGCGCGGGAAGTTCCTCTGGATGACCCTCCAGGACCCGGACGCCCCACGTGACGTCTCGCACGTCGCACTGATGGCGCACCTCGGCATGAGCGGCCAGCTGCTCATCGAGGAGCCGGAGGCCCCCCTCGAGAAACACCTGAAGGTTCGCCTTCGGCTCTCCACCGCCGTCGACGACGAGGGTGCCCCGCTCCCCGCCGACCTCCGCTTCGTCGACCAGAGGATCTTCGGGGGCATGTTCGTCGCCGATCTCGAGCCCACCGCCGACGGCGCGCCGGGTGGTCGCGGAGACACGGACCTGCCCCTCGTCCCGCATCAGGCCGCACACATCGCGCGTGACCCCCTTGACCCCGCGTTCTCCGTCGAATCCTTCCACCGGCGTCTCCGCGAGCGGAGGACGGGCCTCAAGCGCGCCCTCCTCGACCAGGGCCTCATCTCGGGGATCGGCAACATCTACGCGGACGAGGCGCTGTGGGCGGCGAGACTCCACTACGCGCGCCCCACGGACACTCTGCGCCGTCCCGACACCCTCCGTATCGTCGAGGCGGTCACCACGGTCATGACCCGGGCCCTGGACGCCGGCGGCACGAGTTTCGACGCACTGTACGTCAACGTCAACGGCGCGTCGGGCTACTTCGCCCGCGACCTCGAAGCCTACGGCCGTGCCGGGCAACCCTGCCGTCGCTGCGCAGCCGAAGGGCGCTCGACCCTCATCCGGCGCGAAGCCTTCATGAACAGGTCATCGTCCCTCTGCCCGTACTGCCAGCCGAGGCCGCGGAACGCTCGGGCCTAGTCGGCGCGGGGGGATTATGGCACCGTCGGCGCCGTAACCCAAACGTGACAACCGGAAGCTCAACGGGTACCGTTGACCCCGCGCCTGCTCCACAACGGAGGGGCGCCCCTCCTCACTCTGCCTAACCCTGTCGATGAGGACGGACCGTTCGCACTACACATTCGACAGGGGCGGGGGAACCGATAGCGGACTCAGTCCTGAGTCCTAGGGGTAAAGACGCGCGTCGACCAGCGCATGTTCGCTGGAACGAGAACAGCACGTCCGGATGTCCCATCCGAACCCGACAGCTAACTTCGCAGGCATTGGGAAAGGCATGATTATGTCCAAGAGCACTTCAGCGCGCCACCGGGCCGTCCCCACGCGCACCAACCCCCTTCTCACCGCCTCCCGCGCGATCTCCGCGAGTGCTTCGGTGGCCGGCAAGCCCGCCGCCGTCGTCGTCGCAGCATCCGGGATCATGTTCGGCGCAGCGCTCCCCGCGAGTGCCGCAGGCGAGATCACCCTGCAGGCCGCACCCGAGCAGGTCGCGGCGTCCACCGTCGCGGCGGGCACCTACACCGTCCAGGCCGGCGACACGCTGGGCAGCATCGCTGCCTCGCACGGCGTCAGCCTCGACACCCTGTTCACGGCCAACGGACTCGGCTACAGCTCGGTCATCTACCCGGGCCAGGCCCTCGCGCTCACCGGCACTGCCGCTCCCCAGCAGTACTCCGCCCAGTCCGCAACGATCGTCGCTGCCCCCGCAGCGATCGCGGCACCGGCACCCGTGGCGGCACCCGCACCCGTGGCAGCACCCGCGGTCTTCTCGGGGAACACCACCGGACTCAGCACGCAGTCCGCCTCGATCAGCCCCGCCGGCGGAGGCATCGTCGGCACGGCCATGCAGGGCATCGGCTCGGGCTACGTGTACGGCGGAACCTCGTTCGGCGGCTGGGACTGCTCCGGCTTCGTGCAGTGGGTCTACGCGCAGAACGGCATCAGCCTGCCGCGCACCACCTGGTCGCAGTTCGCTGCTCTCACCCCCACCAGCAACCCGCAGCCGGGCGACCTGGTGAGCCAGAACGGTGGAAGCCACGTCGGTATCTACCTCGGCAACGGCCAGATGGTCAGCGCCCTGAACCCCTCGCAGGGCACGCTGGTGCACTCGGTCAACGCCATGTCGGTGGACGGGTACTACACCCGCTAGGAATCGCGACCGGCGTCAGCCGGTCGTCCCAGGTACAGGTACGCGGAAGGGCGGGATGCCGGGCATCCCGCCCTTCCGCGTACCCGGGGAGAGGCGGTGGCGGCGCGTTCCCGCCCGGGGGCCGGAGTCCTCAGCCGCCGTAGTGCGCCGCGAGGCGCTGGAACCCCTGGTCGATGCTGACCGCCGGCGTCCAGTCGAGCACGGCCCGGGTCCGCCGCTGGTCGAACCAGTGTGCGGTGGACAGCTGTTCGGCCAGGAAGCGGGTCATGGGCGGCTCCTCGGCGCGGCCGAGCGCCAGCCAGGCGCGTTCGATGACCGTCCCCGCCGCCCGTGCTACCGATCCGGGCACCGACCATGCCGGTGGGCGGACGCCGGCGGCGCGGCAGATCCCTGCGAGCAGCTCCGCGATGGGCCGCGGCTCGCCGTTGGTCACGACGAAGGCCTGGCCCTGCGCCTCGCCGATACGGGCGAGGCAGGCGACGATCGCCGACGCCGCGTTGTCCACGTAGGTGGTGTCGATCAGTGCGGTGCCACCGTCGAGCAGCGGCAGCCGTCCCCGCCGGGCCCGGTCGACGACGCGCTCGACGAGCTGCGTGTCACCGGGTCCCCAGACGATGTGCGGGCGCACCGCGGCGACGCGGAACGACGCCGTGGAGCGTCCCAGCGCCAGCACCTCCGCCGCGGCCTTGGTCCGGGCGTAGTCGCCTCGTGCGGTCCCTGGGTCCGCCGGACCGGCGGACGCGCCGACCAGGGACGTGCCGTCGTGCGCCACGGAGGGCGAGGAGACGTGGACGACGTCGGGGATGCCGGCGCGCCGGGCGGCATCGAGCAGGCGCCGGGTCCCGTCCACGTTGGTCCTGTCGAAGTCGGCGGCGCGGCCGGTGAAGGAGACCTTCGCCGCGAGGTGGATCACGGCGTCGCACCCCCGGACCGCGGCGGCCACCGCCGCGTCGTCCTCGATGGAGCCCAGGACGTCGGCGGCCCCGACGATACCCGACGGGCGGCGCTGGAAGCACCGTACGTCGTGGCCGTCGGCGAGGAGCTGTCCGGCGACCGCGCGGCCGAGCATGCCGCTGGCGCCCGTCACGAGGACGGTCACAGGGAGCCGGCCCGCCCGCCGGCGAGGAACCGTCCGCTCCAGGCCGCGACGCGTGCGCGGTCGATCTTCGCATTGTGCCGGATGTCCACCGGCAGTGCGGGGACCGAGACGACCGCAGCGAGGTCCACGCCGCGCACGCCGGCCGCATCGCGGGCGGCAGCGGCGAGCGACGCATCAGCGAGCCGGGGGCGACGACCCGGCGTCGTCGTCTCGACGACCGCCACCACAGCCTGCGCGCCGGAGGGGCCGACGCCGACGACAGCTGCGAGACGGACGCCGTCGAGCGCCTCCAGCGACTGCTCGAGTCCCACCGGGGTCACCACCCCTCCCGGTGCGGTGATGACGTGGCCGAGCCGTCCTTCGACCCAGAGGCGGCCGTCGGCGTCGAAGTGGCCGACATCACCGGTGCGATGCCACGGACGCGTCCGTGCCGAGTCCTCCTGGGTGCGCCAGAGGCGGAAGTAGCGATCCTTGACGTGCGGAGCGTCGACGAGGATCTCGCCCGTCACCCCGGGAGTCCCGGTGGCTTCGCCGGTTGCCTCACCCGTGCCGTCGAGCGGGCTGACCGCGACGCGTGCGCCGTGCACCGGGAGACCCACGCACACGCCGTTGCCGGCGCCGTCCAGTCCCGCCTCTGCCGCCGTCGCGGCGGCCCGGATGCCGTCGAGGTCGATATCGGCGACGAGGAGGGACTCGGTCATGCCGTAGGGCGTGTGGAGGGCCGCGGACGGGACGAGTGCCTGGACCTCCTCGAGCAGCGGTACCGGGATCGGCGCCCCGGCGGAGAGCATCAGGGTGATCCGCTCCAGTGCCTCCCGGCCGGCCGCAGGGAGGTTGGCCGACGTCGCTAGGACGTTGCGCAGCGCCGCCGGCGACGCGAAGACGACGGTGGCGTCGATCGCGGCCGCGGCATCGGCCAGTGCCCGCGCCGTCAGGGTCCGCGGGGCGGTGACGTCCATGGCCGGGGTCACCGACGTCGCGCCGAGGGCCGGGCCGAGCAGGGCGAAGGGTGCGAATCCTGCGACGAGTGAGGCGCCCGGTCCCAGCCCGAGGGTGGATTCCACGGCGTCGCGCATGGCCGAGAGCCGGCGGTGCGTGTACACCACGCCCTTGGCCGGACCGGTGGACCCGGAGGTGAAGAGGATGGCGGCGTCGGTGTCCGGCGCGGGCGCGGCGCGCAGTGCTCCGGCGACCGGCCGGGCGGCACGGAGGTCGTTCAGGGACGCCTCGACGCGCAGCGCCTTCTTCTTAGCGGCAGGCAGGGGAGCGGCACTGATCCGCCGACCCGGCCAGCCGAAGGCCCGGGCTGCGAGGAGGGCGCGTTCGATGCCGATCACGACGTCGGGTGCGGACCCCTTGACGGCACGGTTGAGGCCGCGCGCGCCGAGGCCGGCATCGGCGACGACGATCACGGCGCCGATCTGCAGGCAGGCGTAGATCAGGACGGTGAGGTCCACTCCGGGCGGGACGAGCAGGCTGACCCTGCTGCCCGCGCCGTAGCCGAGCGCGGTGAGGCCGGCGGCCACGGCGTCGACATCGTCGGAGAGCTCGCGCCAGGTCAGCGTCCGCGGCGTGCCCGCGGGAGCCATCTCGGCGACCGCCGTCGTCCCTGCCTCGGGACCGGCGGCGAGCTCGGTGATCCGCCGGCCCAGCGGGGTGTAGGGACGGTCCTCCGGGGCGCTGTCGCCGGACCGGTCCGGTCGGGGCACGCCCACGGATCGGATGCCGAGCCACTCCATGGCGGTCGACGCCGTGTCGGCGTCCTCCTGCACCAGGTGGCCGGCCTGCTCGAAACGATGGATGTCCGCGGCGGGGAGGCGGCGGGCGAGGTCATCGA
Source organism: Arthrobacter sp. TmT3-37 (assembly GCF_054510835.1). Classification (NCBI taxonomy): domain Bacteria; kingdom Bacillati; phylum Actinomycetota; class Actinomycetes; order Micrococcales; family Micrococcaceae; genus Arthrobacter; species Arthrobacter sp. TmT3-37. Next base: position 39,279 of record NZ_JBTNDU010000005.1, read on the forward strand.
GGTAGGGGTCCGAGAAGATCGGGTCGTGCGGGCCCCACATCATCAGCACGGGCACGGCGAGGCTGCGGATGCCCTCCGCGACCGCGGTGAGGGCGGCGAAGCTCGGGTGGGACGGGTCGGCGGGGATGTCGGAGACGAAGTTGGCGATGCCCTCGCGGGCTGCCGGCGTGCGGTACGGGTCGCGGAACGCGCGGCGGACCCCACGCTCCAGCGCCGGCCGGGCGAGGGAGAGGGTCACGTCGAGGAAGGCCGTGCTGGTCCTCGTGCCCAGGCCGTGCACGCCGGGTGCCAGGGCGAGCCGCAGCGGTGCCGGGATGGGCCGGGCCGGATCCTGGTGGATGGCCGTGTTGGTCAGGATCACGCCCGCCAGGTCCCTGCGGTTGCGGTCGGCGTAGCCGAGGCTGACGACGCCGCCCCAGTCGTGCCCCACCGTGACCACGGGACCCGCGAGGCCGACGGCGGCGACGAAATCCTCGAGGTCGGTGATGCGGTGTTCGAGGCGCCGGAACGCGCCGGTGCGGTCGGAGTAGCCCATGTCGAGCTGGTCCACCGCGATCACGCGCCAGCCGGCCGTGCGACCGGCAGCGAGGTAGCTCCGCCACAGGTAGGACCAGGTGGGATTGCCGTGGACGCACAGGAGCGTTCCCGTGACCTCGTCATCGGCACCTGCGCCGAGCCCGTTGTCGAGGTAGTGCCAGCGGTGGCTGGTTCCCGGGGCGTCGGCCCCGCTGGTCGAGGGCACGTCGATGTACGCCGACCACGAGGGGTCGACGCCGGGGAGTTCTACCACGCAATCTCCATCATGGAGGTGTTCAGGCCCGAGCCGACGCCCAGGCACAGCACCCGGTCCCCGGGGGTGAGGGACTGCGACTCCTGGGCGAGGGTCATCGGCAGGGAGGCCGGCCCCACGTTGCCCCAGTGCGGGAAGGTGATCGGGACGCGCTCACGCTCGAGGTCGACGGCCTTGATGATGGCGTTGGTGTAGGAGTTGGAGACCTGGTGGGTGACGTAGCGGTCCATCGCGTCCCACGCCCAGCCGTCCGCCTGCGCCTCGTGCCACGCCGTGACGACGAGCTCCAGGCCGCCGTCGAGCAGTCCCTTCGTGTCGGTGTACATCCCGTCGATGCCGCCGACGCACAGCTCGTGGTGCTGCGTCCCCGCACGGGAGACGCCGCCGAGGATGCGGTGGGACCCGGGGTGGGCGTCGGCCGGGCCGATGACCGCGGCGGCCGCGCCGGAGCCGAGCGTGAGGGTCGCGAACTCGCTCAGGAAATCCTCGCGCGTCGAGTCCTCGCGGTTGAGGCGCTTGAAGGTGGCCTCCTGGGTCCGCTGGGCGTCCTCGCCGGCGACGATCAGGGCGTACTTGATCTGGCCGGAATCGATCATGTTCGCGGCGAGGGTCATCCCGTTGACGAACCCGAGGCAGGCGTTGGCCAGGTCGAAGTTCATCGCGGACGAGGGCAGCCCCAGCGAGTGGTGGATCTTCACGGCGACCGAGGGTTCGAGGTTGCGGCGGGTCACGGACGTGTTGATGAGCAGCCCGACGTCGCCCGGCTCGATGCCGGCCTCGGCCATGGCCTTGGCTCCCGCCTCGATCGCGGCGTCGTCGAAATCGGACCCGGGAGACCACCAGCGCCGTTCCGTCACCCCGGCCACGCGTTCGAGGAGCCTCTTCGAGAGGCGGAGCCTCTTCAGGCTGGGGGCCAGTCGTTCGTCGAACTCGGCGGAACTGACGACTACCGGCGCCTCCACACTCGTGACGGCGAGCAAGGCCGTGTTTTCATGTCGAAACGTCGCGTTACCGGTCAAATTTCCTGCCTCGTCAACTGGTCAGCGCCGGTGGTTGGCCGTGAGGGACCCACGAATGGATCGGCCCGGACGCCTCTGAATACTGGATACTGCTGAAACTTTTGTAAGCCTACTTCTGATTGCATCGGGCGGTCACGCCGAAATCGTGCGCGTCCATGGTGTTGCCTGCCCAATACTCCGCACAGTCGGTGCGTTCCAGTAGATTGGGGAGGTCCCATTCCACCTGGAGATCCTGACACTGTGCATCTGAAGAGTCTAACCGTGCGGGGGTTCAAGTCTTTCGCCTCGGCGACCACCTTCGACTTCGAGCCCGGCGTGACCGCCGTCGTCGGTCCGAACGGCTCGGGCAAGTCCAACGTGGTCGACGCCCTCGCCTGGGTGATGGGGGAGCAGGGCGCCAAGACCCTGCGCGGCGGCAAGATGGAGGACGTCATCTTCGCCGGGACGTCCGGCCGTGCCCCGCTGGGACGGGCCCACGTCTCGCTCACCATCGACAACGCGGACGGCGCCCTGCCGATCGAGTACTCCGAAGTGACCATCTCCCGCACCCTCTTCCGCGCCGGCGGGTCCGAGTACGCCATCAACGGCAAGAACTGCCGCCTGCTCGACATCCAGGAACTCCTCTCGGACTCGGGGCTCGGTCGCGAGATGCACGTGATCGTGGGCCAGGGCCAGCTCGACAAGGTGCTGCACGCGACACCCGAGGAGCGCCGGGGCTTCATCGAGGAGGCCGCCGGCATCCTGAAGCACCGCCGCCGCCGGGAGAAGACCGTGCGGAAGCTGGACGCGATGCAGGCCAACCTCGCGCGGCTGTCCGACCTCACGGCCGAACTGCGACGGCAACTGACCCCGCTGGGGAAGCAGGCCGAGGTCGCCCGCCGGGCGCAGCAGGTGCAGTTCGCGGTCCGCGACGCGCGATCCCGGCTGCTCGCGGACGAGCTGGTGACCCTCCGGTCCGGTTTCGAGCGGGACGTCGCCGCGGAGGTGGCGCTCCAGGCGCGTCGCGAGGAGGTCGAGAAGACCCTCGGCGCCGGGCAGGAACGCCAGGCGGACCTCGAGCGGGCCGCGGCGGCGTCCGTCCCGACCCTGAACAGGGCGCGGGAGACCTGGTACGCCCTGTCGAGTGCGCGCGAGAGGCTCTCCGCGCTCGCCGCCCGCGCAGAGGACCGGGGGCACCTCCTCGGCCAGGGAGGCACGGAACCCGAGTCGGGGCGTGACCCCGACTCCCTCGACCGGCAGGCCGAGCGTGTCCGTACCGAGGTGGCCGCGCTGCAGGACGAGGTGGCGTCGCTGGGACGCGTGCTCGAGGAGACACTCACTGCCCGCCGCGTCGCCGAGGACGCCGCATCGGCCGAGGATGCCCGGCTCGCCCGGCTGCTCCGCGCCGCGGCCGACCGGCGCGAGGGCGATGCGCGGCTCGCGGGCACGGTGGGAGCCGCACGCTCCCGCGTCGAGGCAGCCGTCGCCGAACTCGGCCGCCTCCGCGCGTCCATCGCTGCTGCCGAGGAGCGTCGCAGCACCGCCGAGCGTGACTTCACGGCGCTCGAGAGCCAGGTGGCCGGGGACGAGGAGGGCGAGGAGGGCCTCGACGCCGAGTACGAGGAGGCATCGGCCGTCCTCGCGTCCATCACGGACGGGCTGCGGATCCTCGTCGATGAGGAACGCTCCGCGGAGCGGGACCGCGGCGCACTGGCCGCGCGGCTGGAGGCGCAGCGCGAAGGCCTGCAGCAGCGTGACGGGTCCGGTGCCCTCCTGGCCGCCGGGCTCGACGGCGTGTCCATGCCGCTCGCCCAGCTGCTGCAGGTCGCTCCGGGCTTCGAGAAGGCCGTCGCCGCTGCCCTCGGTGCGCGGGCCGACGCCGTGACGGTGGAGGGCATCGCCGCTGCCGTCGACGCCCTGCAGCTCCTGAAGACCGAGGACGCCGGTCAGGTCTCGCTCGTCGTCGCCACCGGCGCGGTGGAGGGCGGGCTCCAGGCGAAGGCGGAGTTCGGGCCGGCGCTCCGGGATTCCGACGACCCCGTCCCCGTGCTGTCCGTCGTGACCGTTCCGCCGCCGCTCCGGGCCGCGCTCGAGAGCCTGCTGGACGGCGTCGTCGTGGTCACGGACCTCGGCCACGCCCGGGGTGTGATCGAGGACGGCAGCACCCCGGTCGCCGTCACGCGCGACGGGGACGTCCTGTCCCGGTATTCCGCAACGGGCGGCACCCCCGGCGCGGCGGGCTATCTCGAACTCCGCGCGGCCGCCGAGGAGACGGAGGAACGGCTCGCGCAGGCGGTCGCCTCGACCGAGCGCCTGCGCTTCCGGCTCTCGGGGGCGAGGACCGAACGGGACGCCGCGCAGCAGCGGGTGGACGCCGCGCTCGAGCGACTCCACGAATCAGATGCGCGGATGGCCGCCGTCGCCGAGAGGCTCGGCCGGCTCAACGCGGGCCTGCGTTCGGCCTCCGGGGAGGCCGAACGACTGACGACCCTGATGCACGCAGCCGAGGCGAACCTCGCCCAGGAGGAGACACGACTCGAGGAGGCGGCGCGGCGACTCCGGGAGCTGCAGGAGCAGCCCGTCGAGGCCGAACCCTCCACAGGGCAGCGCGACGCCCTGCACCGTGCAGCGGTCGACGCGCGCCAGGCCGAGCTGGAGGCCCGCCTCGCCCTGCGCAGCCGCGAGGAGCAGCTGTCCGCGCTCGCCAACCGGGCAGCATCGCTGGAGCGCGCGGCGCAGTCCGAGCGCCGCGCGCGGGAGCAGGCCGCGGAGAAGGCGAGGATCCGGCGGGCCCAGGCGCTCAAGGCCGCCGCCGTCGCGCGGGCCGCCCGCCACGCCGAACGGCTCGCCGCAGGATCGGTCGAGGTCGCCGTGCAGCAGCGGGACGCCGCGGAGCGCCTGCGTGAGCAGCAGGACGCGGAGCTGCAGGAGGTCCGCGCGACGAACGCCGACCTCGGCGTCGAGCTCGCCCGCCTGACCGACTCCGTGCACCGCGACGAGCTTGCACGCACGCAGCAGAGGCTCCGTATCGAAGCGCTCGAGAACCGGTCCATCGAGGAGCTCGGCCTGACGCCGGACCACCTCGTCGACGAGTTCGGTCCGCACCTGCCGGTGCCGGAGGACTCCGCCGGCGGTGACAAGTGGGCTGCGCTGCGGGCACCTGTCGACGACGACGGCAATCCGGTGCCGCAGGGCGTCCCGTTCGTCCGCGAGCAGCAGGAGAAGCGGCTGAAGCGTGCCGAACGCGACCTCGCGGCGCTGGGCAAGGTCAATCCGCTCGCCCTCGAGGAGTTCGCGGCGCTCGAGGAACGCCACCAGTTCCTGAGCACCCAGCTGGCGGACCTCAAGGCGACCCGCAAGGACCTCCTGGACATCATCCGGGAGGTCGACGAGCGCGTGGAGCAGGTGTTCACGGCCGCCTACCGCGACACGGCAGAGCAGTTCGAACGCGTGTTCGCGACCCTGTTCCCGGGCGGCGAAGGCAGGCTCGTGCTCACGGATCCCTCCGACATGCTCACCACCGGCATCGAGGTCGAGGCCCGGCCCGCGGGCAAGAAGATCAAGCGGCTGTCGCTGCTGTCCGGCGGCGAGCGGTCGCTGACCGCCGTGGCGCTCCTCGTGGCGATCTTCAAGGCACGGCCGTCGCCGTTCTACGTCATGGACGAGGTGGAGGCCGCCCTCGACGACACCAACCTCGGCCGCCTGATCACGATCTTCCGGGAGCTCCGGGAGTCGAGCCAGCTGATCATCATCACGCACCAGAAACGGACGATGGAGGTGGCCGACGCGCTCTACGGAGTCACGATGCGCGGCGACGGCGTGTCCACCGTCATCAGCCAGCGCCTCGCGGCCGAGGTCGAGCAGGTCCTCACCTAGCCGTACCGCCCCTTCCGCCCCGAGGGGCTCGCCGGCGGGACCGGCTAGGGTCGGCGCGGCGGAGCGGTTCCCGTCCTGTCGGCACCCGGCCGGCCTGCGGTCGGGTCGCCGAGGGGTACGCGGGGGAGCGTCTCCCGGGACGCCAGCCAGACGGCGGCGGCGACGACCGCCAGGGCGCCGGTGGCCACGAAGGCCATGTCGTAGGACCCCACGAACAGGCGGTCGATGATGACGCCGGCGACGATCGGCCCGAAGATCGCACCGAGGTCGGAGCTCATTTGGAAGCCGGCCAGGACCTTGCCGCCGCTGCGGCCGTTGCCGATCACATCCGCGACGGCGGCCTGCTGGGCCGGGTTCAGGAGGCCGGTGCCCACTCCGCCGAGCACGCAGATCGCCAGGAACACGACGACGTTGCCGGAGAATCCCAGGGCGGCCATGGCGGCGCCGTTCACCAGGAGCCCGGCGACCACCAGCGGCTTCCTGCCGACGGTGTCGGCGAGTCGTCCCGACACCGTCAGGGCCAGTGCGGTGCCCGCCGCGAAGAACGCCAGGGAGATGCCGGCGATCCCCGGCCCAGCGCTCAGGACCGCCGTCGCGAAGAGCGGCACCAGCGCCATGCGGATGCCGAACGAGGACCACCCGTTCGCGAAGCTCGACACGAGCGACGCCCGGTAGGCGGAGTCGCGGAGCGCCTCGCGGACCGTCAGCGGAGCCTGGTTGCGCGCGGCCTGGCGGTCGGCCAGGGACGTCCCCTGGAGCTGGAAGAAGACGACGGCGGAAGCGACGAGCAGGGCACCGGCGTAGACGAGGAACGGCACGCGGAGACCGAGACCCGCCAGCAGGCCTCCGAGGATGGGACCGCCGATGCTGCCGAGCAGGAAAGCGGTGGCGTAGGCACCGGAGACGCGGCCGCGGATGGCGGGTGGGGCCAGCCGGACGATCAGGCCCATGGCCGAGACGGTGAACATCGTCGACCCGATACCGCCCAGTCCGCGGAACACCAGCAACTGCCAGTAGTCGGCGGCGAAGGCGCACGCGGCCGTGGACAGGGCGACGATGAGCAGCCCGAGGATGTAGACCGGGCGCTCGCCGAGCCTCTCGACGAGCCAGCCGCCCGCCGGTGCGAAGAGCAGCCGGGTGAGCGCGAAGGCGCTGACGATCACGGACGCCGCGGTCACGCCGACGTCGAAACTCTGCGCGAACTGCGGGAGGACCGGGGCCACGAGCCCGAAGCCGATGGCGATCACGAAGGCCGCGGCGATGAGGACACGGATCTCGCGGGGGATGCTCTCGCGCACCGGGGCGGGTTCCTGCGTCCGCGGGACCCGACGGCTCCCGGGGAGGAACCGGAAGGGGGAGTGCTTGCGCGCGCGAGGGAGTCCGGCCATGGTCCTCGCATTCTGCCACTGCGTCGACAGGATCCTCAATCGGCCCGTATGAGAAGGTGGATCAGTGAACGACATCCTTCTGCCTGTCATCTTCGTCATCCTCGCGATCGCCGTGATCGGGTCGCTCGCGATCCTCCTGGTGCGCGGCAGGCGCACGCCGCCGGGGCTCTACTCCTCACCGCGCGACGCCGACGACCAGGTGGCGGGCCCTGCCCACGGCGCCACGTCGCTGGATGTCCTCGACCAACCGGACGGTGTCACCACGGATGTCCTGGTGCCCGACGACCTCAGCGGCCTCGAGGAGGCTCCTCCCGCCGAGCGCCTCGACACCGTGGACCCGGTCCAGGGCCGGCTGGCGCGACTGCGTGCCCGCCTGGTGCGGTCGAACAACGCCCTCGGCAAGGGCCTCCTCGCCCTGCTGTCCAGGGACAGGATCGACGAGGACGTCTGGGACGAGGTCGAGGAGACGCTCCTCCTCGCAGACCTCGGCACCGAGCCGACCCTGGAACTGGTCGATGCCCTGCGCGAGCGGGTGAAGGTGGCCGGCAGCCGCAACCCGGCCGAGGTCAAGGACATGCTCCGCGAGGAACTGGTGAAGCTCGTGGACCCGTCGATGGACCGTTCCCTCGCCACGCAGCGCCATGCCGACCGCCCCGCGATCGTGATGGTGGTGGGCGTCAACGGTGTCGGCAAGACCACCACCGTCGGCAAGCTCGCACGCGTGCTGGTGGCCGATGACAAGGATGTGCTCCTGGGGGCGGCGGACACCTTCCGTGCAGCCGCCGCCGAGCAGCTGGCCACGTGGGGTGCCCGGGTCGGCGTGCCCACGGTCAAGTCCGACGTCGACGGCGCCGATCCGGCCTCGGTCGCCTTCGAGGCCGTGAAGGCGGGCATCGAGCAGGAGGTGGACGTCGTCCTCATCGACACGGCGGGACGGCTGCAGAACAAGGTCGGCCTCATGGACGAACTGGGCAAGGTCAAGCGCGTGGTCGAGAAGCAGGGCACCGTCGACGAGGTCCTGCTGGTCCTGGATGCCACCACAGGGCAGAACGGGCTCAACCAGGCGCGGGTGTTCGCCGAGGTCGTCAACATCAGCGGTATCGTCCTGACCAAGCTGGACGGCACCGCGAAGGGCGGCATCGTGGTGGCCATCCAGCGCAGCCTCGGGGTGCCCGTGAAGCTGATCGGACTGGGCGAGGGTGCTGACGACCTCGCACCCTTCGACGCCGAGAGCTTCGTCGACGCACTGCTGAACTGAGCCCGGGCGGGGCGCCCGGTCCCCGATCGGACGCCGGCAGCGATCCGACGCAAGGGAAACCTGCCGGAAACATCGGTGTCACGCGTCTTTTACGTCGGTGAGAGTGTTGTAACTTGCCGGCAATGTGATGCCCCAGGGACGGAAACACGATCATCGCATTCTGGAGGAGCGGGAAGTCCCCGCCCCTTTGGAAGGATCGTGTTTGATGGATCTGACAGCAGGTCACGTCTGGGTGATGATCTCAGCCGCCCTCGTACTCCTCATGACCCCCGGCCTCGCCTTCTTCTACGGCGGGATGACGCGCGCCAAGGCCGCACTGAACATGATGATGATGAGCTTCGTCGCCGTCGGGCTCGTGGGAGTCGTCTGGGTCCTCTGGGGCTACTCGATGACCGGCGGGGACGGCGTCGCACAGCTCTTCGGCAACCCCTTCGCCTCCTTCGGGCTGAACAGCCTGATCGGGACCGAGGACCTCATCGGCGCCGGCTACGGGGCCACCTTCGCCATCATCACGGTGGCGCTCATCAGCGGGGCGATCGCCGACCGCGCGAAGTTCGGCGCCTGGACACTGTTCGTGCCGATCTGGGTCACCCTGGTCTACTGCCCCCTCGCCTTCATGGTCTGGGGTGGCGGACTCCTCAGCGCCGACGGCGCCGTCGGTGGTGCCGTCGGTGAGGCCATCGACTTCGCGGGTGGCACGGTCGTCCACATCAGTGCCGGCGTCGCCGCACTGGTCCTCGCGCTGATCCTCGGCAAGCGGCAGGGCTTCGGCAAGGACCCCGCGCAGCGCCCCCACAACATCCCGTTCGTCATGCTCGGCGCCGCACTCCTGTGGTTCGGCTGGTTCGGCTTCAACGGAGGCGCCGCGGGCACGGCCGAGGAGGCCGGCCTCATCTGGGTCAACACCATGGCGGCCCCCGCGGCCGCGATGGTCGGCTGGCTCATGACCGAACGCATCCGCGACGGCCGCCCCACCTCCCTCGGTGCCGCATCGGGGATCGTGGCCGGACTCGTCGCCATCACCCCGGCCTGCGCCAACGTCAGCCCGATCGGCGCCGTGGGCCTCGGGATCGTCTCGGGAGCGGTCTGCGCCCTCGCCGTCGGCATCAAGTACCGCCTCGGCTTCGACGACTCGCTCGACGTCGTCGCCGTCCACCTCGTCGCCGGTATCGTCGGCACGCTGTCCCTCGGGTTCATCGCACTGCCCGTCGAGGGTGCGGGTGGCGGACTCTTCTACGGCGGTGGCGTCGGCCAGCTCGTCGCCCAGATCGTCGCGGCGGCCATCGCCATCGCACTGTCCGCGATCATGACCGCGATCATCGGACTCGCGATCCACAAGACCATCGGGTTCCGCGTCAGCTCCGACAACGAGGTGTCCGGCATCGACCTCTCGGAGCACGCCGAGACCGCCTACGAATTCGGCGGCCTGGGAGTGGGCGGATCCTTCCACCCCTTCGCCGAGCAGGCGCTGTCCCAGCAGAAGACCGCGCAGCCACAGACCACCCAGCAGAACGTCACGGAGGGCATACATTCATGAAACTGGTGACAGCAATCGTTCGTCCCGACAAGCTCGACGGCGTCAGGGGCGCCCTGGAGAACTACGGCGTGCAGGGCCTCACGGTCAGCCAGGCCAGCGGCTACGGCCGCCAGCGCGGCCACACCGAGGTGTACCGCGGGGCCGAGTACACGGTGGACCTCCTGCAGAAGGCGCGCGTCGAGGTCCTCGTCGCCGACGCCTGGGTCACCGACATCGTCGACGTCCTGGTCTCCACGGCCAACACGGGCCGGGCCGGCGACGGCAAGGTGTGGGTGATCCCCGTGGAGGAAGCGGTCCGCGTCCGCACGGGCGAGCGCGGAGAGGCCGCACTCTAGGGACGGGGAAACACCGGGACACCGGTCATACACAACGAAGGGCTGCCACGATGTGGCAGCCCTTCCTTTGCGTATGCGTCGGGCCGGCGGCTAGGCCCGGCCGTGCGAGGACGGCCAGGACTCGGGCCCGCCCGACCCTGCCGGGTACTCCTCGAGCGGCACCCGGTCCTCCGACCAGGCGCGCAGGACCGGTTCCACGATGCGCCAGCAGTCCTCGGCGGTGTCACCACGGACGGAGAGGGTCGGATCTCCCGCGAGCACGCCGTCGAGCACCTCGCCGTAGGGGAGCAGGTCGGTCTCGTTGAGGTCCGCACTGAGGGTCGCCCGGTCCAGCGAGAAGATGTCGCCCGGTCCGTTGACGTCGAGTTCGAGCTGCAGGGTGTCGGGGCCGAAGCCGATGCGCAGCTTCGTCGGGGCGTCCTGCCCGGTGAAGCCGACGGGGAGGTGGCTGACGGGCCGGAACGTGATGACCGCCTCCTTGCGCTTGACGCCGAGGGCCTTGCCGGAGCGGAGCACGAACGGGACGCCCGACCAGCGTTCGTTGTTGATCGACACGGTGACCTCCGCGAGGGTCTCGGTGCCCCGCGACGGATCGACGCCGGGTTCCGCGGCGTAGTCGGGGATCTGCCGGTCGCCGATCGTGCCGGCGGTGTACCGGGCGCGACGGCTGCTGCCCGGGCTGTCGAGGTCCACCGAACTCGCCCGGAGGATCGAGCCGATATGGTCCCGCAGGTCGCGTTCGTGCAGGGTCGACGGCGCGTTGAGCGCCAGGAGGGCCATGACGTGCAGCAGGTGGCTCTGGATCATGTCCCGCAGGGCACCCGCGCCGTCGTAGTAGCGCGCGCGGTTCTCGAGCGCGAGATCCTCGTCGAAGATCACCTCGACCTTCTCGATGTGGAGGTTGTTCCAGACGGGTTCGAGGATCCGGTTGGCGAAGCGCAGCCCGAGGATGTTGAAGACCGTCGCCTTGCCGAGGAAGTGGTCCACGCGGTGGATGTTCTGCTCCGGGACGAGTCCGGCCAGCTTGTCGTTGAGGCTGTGCGCCGACGCCTGGTCCGTCCCGAAGGGCTTCTCCATGACGAGGCGCGTGCTCTTTGGCAGCGAGTCCGGCCCCAGGGCGCTGCAGGCCTTCTGGCTGATGGCCGGGGGCAGGGCGAAGTACAGCGCCACCGGCCCCTCCAGCGTCCGCACCAGGTCGGCCAGGCCGTCCTGGGTGACGTCGATCAGGTGGTACGAGCTGTTGTCCCGCACCTGCTGGAGCGACGCCCGACCGGCGTCGTCGGCCTTCTCCAGGGCCGCGGCGAACGCCCCATCGACGCGTTCGCGCCACTGCTCGTCCGTCCAGTCATCGGATCCCGCGCCCACGAGCTTCAGCCCGTCGGCGCGCCCGAGCCGGATGAGCCGCGCCAGACCCGGGAGCAGCAGGCGCCCCGTGAGGTCCCCGGACGCCCCCAGGATGAGGAGCGTCTTGACCCGGGTGTCGGCCTCGGCGGGAATGGTGTCATGTTCTGCGAGAGAGTGAGTATCCACCTCTTCACCTTGCCACTTATCCCTGTGCCTGTCCCGCACTCGGGCAATGCGTCGCCGGTTGCGCTCCCGGGACGTGGTGCACCGCCGCCTGCCGCCGGAAGGACACCCCTCGGCGGACCCCAGTTGGTAGGCTTGGGAGTTGGATCTCCAAATCTCCCGATGAAAGTAGTTCACGGCACGTGTTCAATTCACTCTCCGACCGGCTGACTGCGACCTTCAAGAACCTCCGCGGCAAGGGCCGCCTCACTGAGGCGGACATCGATGCCACCGTCCGCGAGATTCGTCGAGCCCTGCTCGACGCCGACGTCGCCGTCCCCGTGGTCAGGGCCTTCACGGCCGCCGTCAAGGAACGTGCACTCGGCCTCGAGGTGTCCCAGGCCCTGAACCCGGGCCAGCAGGTCGTCAAGATCGTCAACGAGGAACTCGTGGGGATCCTCGGCGGCGAGACCCGGCGCATCAAGCTCGCGAAGAACCCGCCGACCGTCATCATGCTGGCCGGCCTCCAGGGCGCGGGCAAGACCACCCTCGCGGGCAAGCTGTCCAAGTGGCTCAAGGGCCAGGGGCACAGCCCGCTGCTCGTCGCCTGCGACCTCCAGCGCCCCAACGCCGTGCGCCAGCTCCAGGTCAACGGTGAGCGCGCCGGTGTTCCCGTCTACGCCCCCCACCCGGGTGTCAGCTCCGACTTCGAGGCCGCGACCGGCGATCCCGTCGCCGTGGCCCGCCAGGGTGTCGCCGAGGCGCGCGCCCGCCTGCACGACGTCGTCATCGTCGACACGGCCGGCCGCCTGGGCGTGGACGCCGAACTGATGCAGCAGGCCGCAGACATCCGCGCGGCCATCAGCCCCGACGAGGTCCTGTTCGTCATCGACGCGATGATCGGCCAGGACGCCGTCAACACGGCCCTCGCGTTCAACGAGGGCGTGGACTTCACCGGCGTCGTCCTGACGAAGCTCGACGGCGACGCCCGCGGTGGCGCGGCGCTCTCGGTCGCGTCCGTGACCGGCAAGCCGGTCATGTTCGCCTCCACGGGTGAGGGACTGAACGACTTCGAGCTGTTCCACCCGGACCGGATGGCCTCGCGCATCCTGGACATGGGCGACATCCTGACACTGATCGAGCAGGCGGAGCAGTCCTGGGACAAGGACGAAGCGGCCCGGATGGCGAAGAAGTTCGCCGACCAGGAGGACTTCACGCTCGACGACTTCCTGGCGCAGATGCAGCAGATCCGCAACATGGGCTCCATGAAGAAGATGCTCATGATGATGCCCGGTGCCGCCAACATGCGCGAGCAGCTGGAGAACTTCGACGAGCGGGAGATCGACCGCGTCGAGGCGATCGTCCGCTCGATGACACCGCACGAGCGCGTCGCACCCAAGATCATCAACGGGTCCCGCCGCGCGAGGATCGCCCGTGGCTCGGGCGTGCACGTGTCCGAGGTGAACGGCCTGCTGGAACGCTTCACGCAGGCCCAGAAGATGATGAAGAAGATGGCTTCCGGCGGCGGCATCCCCGGGATGCCCGGCATGGCGGGCCCCGGCGGGTTCGGCGGCCCCCGCAAGACGAAGGCGGCTGCGGCCAAGGGCAAGAAGAAGCCCCGCTCGGGCAATCCCGCGAAGGCGGCCCAGGAGCTGCAGGACGCCGAGGCACGCCGTTCCGCCGCCCGTACCGCGGCACCCACCGGTGCCGCGTTCGGCGGCGGGCAGCCGGACTTCGACCCGTCGGCCATGAACCTCCCGAAGGGCTTCGAGAAGTTCCTCGGGAAGTAGCGCGGGCGGTGCCGAACCTCGAGCGGGTCGTCTTCGTCCACGGCAGCGGCAGCTTCGGCGCCGCGGCCTGGCCGAAGCAGCATGGACTGTCGCTCGACTTCGACTGCCTGTACCTGCGGCGGCACGGGTTCGCCCCGGATGCGGATCCGCTGCCGACCGACCACGGCCGTGACCAGGAGATCGTCGCCGAGGCTCTGGGCGACGGCGGACACGTCGTCGCCCACTCGCAGGGCGCGGTTTCCGCGATGATGCTCGCCGTCGAACGCCCGGACCTCGTGCGCTCCCTCACCCTCGTCGAGCCGGCGTGCCTCTCCCTGACGGCGGACCTCCCTGCCACCCGTGCCCACATCGAGCTGATGGCGCCGCTGTTCGCCGAGCGCCACGCCCTGTCCGACGAGGAGTTCCTCCGCGCGTTCGTGCGCCGCATGTTCTCCGCGGACGCGCGGCCGGCCACCTCGGGGGAGGAGCGTCGGGATGCCGCGAGGCTGCGGCTGCAGAGCCCGCCGTGGGAGGCGCCGCTGTCGATCGTGCCCGGGGTGCCGACCCTGGTCCTCACCGGGGGCTGGGAGCCGCTCTACGAGGAGGTCGCCGAGTACCTCGCCGGGACCGGGGCCGTGCACCGCGTCGTCCCCGGCGGCCACCGCCCCCACGACACGCCGCAGGGGGACGCACTGATCCGGGCCTTCCTGCGCGCCGGTACCGTGCGGGCGGCGGCGTGACCGCCGTCCCGGCCCGCCGGGCGCCGTGACGCATCCCGAGGGGTTCCTCCACCTCACCGGTACGGTGCTGCTGTCGCCGACGCGCACGGTGCCCGACGTCTACGTGCAGCACGGCCGGTTCACCTTCGCGAGGCCGCCCGGCACCCCCGTGCAGACCCTCTCGGGCTGGGTGCTGCCCGGCCTCGTCGACGCGCACTGCCATATCGGGCTCGACCGGCGGGGCCGTGTGCCGGACGCGCTGGCCGAGCAGCAGGCCCTGCAGGACCGGGACGCGGGGACGCTCCTCGTCCGCGACGCCGGCGTCGTCAACGACACCCGGTGGGTGCAGCGCCGCGCGGACCTGCCGCGCCTGGTGCGGGCCGGCCGGCACGTCGCCCGTACCCGGTGCTACTTCCGCGACTACGCCGTCGAGGTGGAACCCGCGCAGCTGGCCGGCGCCGTGGCCGACCAGGCGAGGCTCGGGGACGGCTGGGTGAAGATCGTGGGGGACTGGATCGACCGGTCCGTCGGAGACCTCGTCCCCGCCTTCCCGCCCGCCGCGCTCAGGGACGCCGTCGACGCCGCCCACGCCGAGGGGGCGCGCGTCACCGCCCACTGCTTCGCCGCCGCGACGCTCGACGGCATGCTCGACGCCGGGATCGACTGCATCGAGCACGCCACGGGCATGCTGCCCCGGCACGTTCCCCGTTTCGTGGAGCAGGGCGTGGCGATCGTGCCCACGCTCGTCAATGTCGACACGTTCCCGGTCATCGCCGACGGCGCGCAGCAGAAGTTCCCCGACTACGCGGCGCACATGCGGCGCCTGTGGGGCGGGCGGGAGGAGATGGTGCGCCGTGCCTACGACGCCGGCATCCCGGTCTACGCGGGAACCGACGCCGGCAGCGTGATCGCGCACGGCCGGCTCCCCGACGAGATCGCCGCGCTCGCCGCCGCGGGTCTCGGCGCGTCGGCGGCACTCGACGCCGGCTGCTGGGCAGCGCGGCGCTGGCTCGGCTTCCCCGGCATCGAGGAGGGTGCGAGCGCCGACGCCGTGGTGTGCTCCTCCGATCCCCGCCAGGACATCGGCACCCTCGCCTCCCTCCGGGCCGTCGTCCTGCGCGGAGCCGTGGTGCGGACCGCAGCAGCGGAATAACTTGAAGCTTCAATTAGTTGTACGGGGTGACCGACCGTCGACCGCCCGAGGAGCCGCAATGCACCCGCAGGACCTGTTGCCCACCGACACCGCCATGGGAACGCTGACCCTCAAGGTCGGCGACCTCGCCCTCCTGTCCACCTACTACGCCACGGCTCTCGGCCTCCAGGTGCTCGAGGACGGCGCCGACGCGGTCGTCCTGGGGCGCCGGGGGAAGGCCGTGGTCCGCCTCGAGGAGGCCCGGCACCTGCATCTCCCGCCGCGCGGGGAGGCCGGACTGTTCCACACGGCGCTCCTGTTCGCCGACCGTTCCGACCTCGCAGCGGCCGTCGCCTCGGCCGCCCGGCACCCGCTCAGCTCCTTCGTCGGCAGCGCCGACCACCTCGTCAGCGAGGCGTTCTACTTCACCGACCCGGAGGGCAACGGTATCGAGCTGTACTTCGACCGCCCGAGGGACACCTGGGACTGGTCGCAGGACGCGCGGGGGAACCGATCGGTCGTCATGGACAGCCTGCCCCTGTCCCCGCAGGCGTACATCGACGAGCACCTCACCGAGGCGGCCGTGTCCGACGCCGCATCGAGGAGCGCGGACGTGGGCCACGTGCACCTGCAGGTGGGCGACGTCGACACCGCGCGCCGGTTCTACGTGGACGTGCTCGGCTTCGAGCGGACTGCGGGCTGGCACGACCAGGCACTGTTCGTGTCGGCCGGCGGATACCACCACCACATGGCCATGAACGTGTGGAACAGCAGGGGAGCCGGACCCCGCAAGGACACGCTCGGCCTGGGCGAGGTCCTGATCAGCGTGCCGTCCGCCGACGAGGTGGGCGCCCTGGCCGACCGGCTGTCCTCCGCGGGCGTCGCGAACCACTCCACGGGCGCCGAGCTGCGCTTCGAGGATCCCTGGCGCAACCGGCTGCGCGTGGCCGTCCCCGGCCAGGGCGGCGGAATCGCCTAATTTCCCGCCGTCTGGCACAATGGACTCGTACTCGATCCGTGCAGCCCCTCTCTCTGTGCGTGAATTGTGTCCTTTGAACCCCTCGAAATGGCCCGCCCCACGGGAGCAGGACGACGGGTTCGCCCCTTTTCATTTACAAGGAGTGACCACACAAGTGGCCGTAAAGATTCGCCTCAAGCGCATGGGCAAGATCCGCGCACCTTTCTACCGTGTCGTCGTCATGGATGCACGCTCCAAGCGTGATGGCCGTGCCCTCGAAGAGATCGGTAAGTACAACCCCACCGAGGAGCCCTCGTTCATCGAGATCAACTCCGAGCGTGCGCAGTACTGGCTCGGCGTCGGCGCCCAGCCGACCGAGCAGGTCTCCGTACTGCTGAAGATCACCGGTGACTGGCAGAAGTTCAAGGGACTCAAGGGCCAGGAAGGCACCCTGAGGACCAAGGCAGCCAAGGAGTCGTTCGTCGCCCCCGAGAAGGGCTCGGTGATCGTCCCCGAGGCCATCACGCCGAAGGCGAAGAAGAACGACGACGCCGCCGCGGAAGCCACCGAGGCAGAGTAAGTTGCTGGCCGAAGCTCTGGAGCACCTCGTCCGCGGCATCGTCGACAACCCGGACGACGTCCGGGTCTCCGCGAAGAACAACCGCCGCGGCGAGACGCTCGAGGTGCGCGTCCACCAGGAGGATCTCGGCCGCGTGATCGGCCGCCAGGGGCGCACCGCCCGGGCGCTGCGCACCGTGGTCGCCGCCCTCGCGGACGGCGAGCCGGTACGGGTCGACGTCGTGGACACCGACCGCCGCCGGGGCTGACCCCGCCAGAGCTTTCACGGCACGAACTTTCGATCGGCCCCACTACCAGTACCTGGTGGTGGGGCCGATCTCATGTACACCGACCACACCCAGCAGGAGCAGCGCGATGGAAGTACTGGTAGCCAGGATCGGCAAGCCCCACGGCATCCGGGGCGAGGTGACGGTCCAGCTCTTCACGGACGCTCCCGAGGACCGTTTCGAACCGGGCGAGACCTTCCGGGTCGAGGACGCCGCGGTGACCGAACTGACCGTGGTCAAGGCGCGCTGGAACAAGGACATCCTGATCGTCGGTTTCGAGCAGGTCCCCGACCGCAACCAGGCCGAGACGCTGCGCGGCGCGAAGCTCTTCCTCGATACCGCCGGATCGGAGGACGCGGACGACGACGCCTGGTACGAGCACGAGCTCGTGGGACTGGACGTCCGGGTCGACGGCGAATCCGTGGGCAAGGTGACGGGCCTGCGGACCATGGCCGTCCAGGACCTCCTCGTCGTCGAACTCACCACCGGCCATGAGGCGCTCGTCCCGTTCGTCGGCGAGATCGTCCCGGACGTCGATCCCGAGGCCGGCTTCGTGACAATTGTGCCGCCGGCCGGGCTCTTCGACCTCAACACCCCGGGCTCCAACCAGGCGCCCGACGACGGCGACGACGTCGCAGCACCCGAGGACGGGGCGCGCGGCTAGTGCGGATCGACGTCGTCTCCATCTTCCCGGAGTACCTCGCCGCCCTCGACCTGTCGCTCATCGGCAAGGCGCGGCAGGACGGCGTCCTCGACGTACGCGTGCACGACCTCCGCTCCTTCACGACGGACCGGCACCGGACCGTCGACGACACGCCCTACGGGGGCGGGGCGGGCATGGTCATGAAGGCCGAGCCCTGGGCGCAGGCCCTCGAATCCGTCCTCGACGGAGCCCCCGCGGCGGAGCGGCGCCCCACCCTGATCGTCCCCTCGCCCGCCGGCGCGGTGTTCGACCAGGCCATGGCGTACGAGCTCGCCGAACTCGATCACCTGGTGTTCGCCTGCGGCCGCTACGAGGGCATCGACGAGCGGGCGATCGACTGGGCGCGCGGGGACTTCGACGTCCGGCCCGTCTCGCTCGGCGACTACGTCCTCAACGGCGGGGAGGTGGCCGTCCTCGCCATGGTCGAGGCCGTGGGGCGCCTGATCCCCGGCGTCGTCGGCAACCCGGAGTCGCTCGTCGAGGAGTCCCACTCCGACGGCCTGCTCGAATACCCGGTGTACACGAAACCCTCGTCCTGGCGGGGCCGGGACATCCCCGAGGTCCTCCTCAGCGGGAACCACGCGAAGATCGCCGAGTGGCGGCGCCTCGAGCAGTTCCACCGGACGGCCGAACGGCGCCCGGACCTCCTGGCAGGCGTCGACACCGGGGCACTGACGAAGGTGGACCTCAAGGCCCTGCGCGCAGCGGGATTCGACGTCGTCGACGGCAGGCTGATCCGGCCGGAGCATTAGCAGTCTGCGCCGCCCCTGTGGAATAATCGTAGATTGTGTCCACTGGGCCGGACCCTGCCACAGGGGGAGTCCAGCCAACAGTTCCACACACCGGCCGCCGGACCTCCGGACCGACCGGGAATCCTTTCTTCGACGGCATTGCCCGGGTCCACGCCCGGTCCTTGACCGTCGTGACCAACGTGAATGACCTGTGGCGTTCACCAGGAGCATCAACATGCATATTCTCGATTCCGTTGACGCCGGATCGTTCCGCGACAACGTCCCCGACTTCCGCGCCGGCGACACCGTCAACGTCCACGTCAACATCATCGAAGGCAAGAACACCCGTGTTCAGATCTTCAAGGGCTTCGTCGTCGGCCGCCAGGGCGATGGCATCCGCGAGACCTTCACGGTGCGCAAGGTGAGCTTCGGAGTCGGCGTGGAGCGTACGTTCCCCGTCCACAGCCCGGTGCTCGACAAGATCGAGGTCGTCTCCAAGGGCGACGTGCGCCGCGCCAAGCTGTACTACATGCGCGAACTGCGCGGCAAGGCAGCCAAGATCAAGGAGAAGCGCGACCCCAAGACGGTCAAGTAACCTCCTGAAGGTGCACGAAACCCCCGCTTCCCGGTCTCCGGTCGGAGAGCACACGAAACGCCGGTCCCGCTGTACGGGCTGGCGTTTCGTGTTCTCCGCCGTCCTCGTCGCGGCCCTGCTCACGGGCCTCGTGCGCGGCTTCCTCATCGACGTCTACTTCATCCCGTCCGCGTCGATGGAACCCCTGCTCACCGAGGGTGACCGGGTGCTCGTCAGCAAGTTCGAGGACACGCGTGGCAGCGTGCGGCGCGGCGACGTCGTCGTCTTCGACGGCCGGGGGTCCTTCGACCCGATCACCGATCCGCGCAGTCTCCCCGAACGGATCGTCGCCGGGACTGGGCAGTGGCTGGGTCTCAGCGGCAGCGACACCGTGTACGTGAAGCGTGTCGTGGGTGTCGGCGGTGACCACGTGGTGTGCTGCTCTGTGGACGGTCGCCTGACCGTCAACGGGGACGGGCTGGACGAGCCGTACCTCCATCCGGGTGACGCGGCGAGTGAGAACGCGTTCGACGTCGTGGTGCCCGAGGGCCGCGTCTGGCTCCTCGGCGACCACCGTTCGGCCTCGATGGATTCCCGGTCCCTCCTCGGCGCGCCGGGAGGCGGGCTGATCGCGGAGGATCGGATCATCGGGCGTGCCTTTCAGCTAGTCTGGCCCCTTGACCGGTTCGCGCCGATCGAGCGCCCTGCCGGCTGATCCGGGAGGCCGGACCGGCGCTCTCGTAGAACTTCCTCCGGTGGGTGGCCGCCGGGTATTCCGACCACAGAGGACACCAGCACATGGCACGGAGCTTCCGCAGGAAGTCACCCTCGGGCGCAGAGGCCCCCGCGACCAATGCACCCGATCCGGACACGGAGAGCGCCCCGGGGACCGCCGCCGACGACGCAGGCGACACCGGGAGGCCCTCGAAGCGCCGCAAGAAGGACGCCGACCACGGTTTCGGCGCGTGGCTGAAGGAGATCGCGACGATCGTGGTCATCGCGCTCGTGCTGTCCTTCCTCATCAAGACGTTCCTGTTCCGTGCGTTCTTCATCCCGTCGGGCTCCATGGAGGAGACCCTCGAGATCGACGACCGCATCTTCGTGAACCAGCTCGTGCCGCAGCCCTTCGACCTGCAGCGCGGCGACATCGTCGTCTTCCGCGACACCGAGGGTTGGCTGCCGCCCCAGGCCGCGGTCCAGGTGAGCTGGCTGAAGGAAGCGCTCATCTTCATCGGGCTCGCTCCCGACGAATCACAGCAGCACCTCGTGAAGCGCGTCATCGGGCTGCCCGGCGACCACGTCATCTGCTGCGATGCCGAGGGCAGGCTCACGGTCAACGGTGAGCCCCTCGACGAGCCCTACCTCTTCCCCGGCGCCAATCCCTCCGACCTTCCGTTCGACGTCGTCGTACCCGAGGGGAAGGTCTGGGTGATGGGTGACCACCGCAACGCCTCCGCCGATTCGCGGGCGAACCGGGACAAGCCCGGGGAGGGCTTCGTCGCGATCGAGAACATCGAGGGCAAGGCGGCCGTGATCGCCTGGCCGCTGACCCGCATCGGATTCCTGGGCAACCACCCCGACGTGTTCGGCGGTGTCCCCGATCCCGAGCCCGCGGCACAGCCCACCCCTGCAGGACCATGACCACTCTCCGTAAGAAACGGTCCAGCGCCCCGAACCTCGGCGTCGAGAAGTCCTTCGCCGTCGACGGGCACCGTTACATCGCCGGATGCGACGAAGTGGGCAGGGGAGCGCTGGCCGGTCCCGTGTCCGTCGGCATCGTCGTCGTCGACCTGGCTGCCGCCACGGGCCTGCGCGGGGTCCGCGACAGCAAGCTGCTCCAGCCCGGGGAGCGTGAGGCGCTGGTCCCGCGCATCCGCCGCTGGTCCGTCGCGTCCGCCGTCGGGCACGCGACGGCGGCCGAGATCGACGCATTCGGCCTGATGGCCGCCCTGCGCGCCGCAGGGAGCCGCGCCTGGGCGACGGTGACGGAGGTCGTGACGCCCGACGCGGTCATCCTCGACGGCAACCACGACTGGCTGTCCGCCCGGTCGCAGGGCGCGCTCTTCGACACGGACGGCCGAACGGCGCCGGTCGAGTCGGTCGGTTGCACGGCGCCCGTCCACACCAGGATCAAGGCGGACCTGAAGTGCGTGAGCGTCGCTGCGGCGAGCGTGCTGGCGAAGGTGGAGCGCGACGCCCTGATGGTCGCACTCGCGGGGGACCATCCGGCGTTCGGCTGGGACGGGAACAAGGGGTACGCCACCGAGGGCCACCGCTCGGCCATCGACGCCGTCGGAGCGAGCGAGTATCACCGGAAGACGTGGCGCCTGGGAACCTCGGCGGGACCCGGCATGCCACGCGTCGAAAGTGGGGGATGATTGTCGAATGAGTGCCGAGGATCTTGAGAACTACGAAACCGACATGGAGCTGCAGCTCTACCGCGAGTACCGGGACGTCGTCGGGTTGTTCAGCTATGTCGTGGAGACCGAGCGCCGGTTCTACCTGGCCAACAACGTCGACCTGCAGGCGCGCTCGGCCGACGGCGAGGTCTACTTCGACCTGACGCTGCAGGATGCCTGGGTGTGGGACGTGTACCGTTCGGCGCGGTTCGTCAAGAACGTCCGCGTCATCACGTTCAAGGACGTCAACGTCGAGGAGCTGTCGAAGTCCGACGACATCGCGCTGCCCAAGGACGGCACGCTGGGCTGACCGGAGTGCCGGCCGCTCACGCGGTCGGGTCGTCGTCCGTTCCGCCGTGGGGGAAGGCGTCCTCGCCGTCCAGCGGGACGTCGGCCGCCTGTTCGAGCCGGTCAGCCTCCGATCCGCCGGTGCCCTCACCGGCGATGCCGCCGCCGGAGACGTCGTCACCCGACGCGGCTGAGATGCCCTGTTCCTGGAGGTCCGCCTCCGAGCCGCCTGTCCCCGTCCCGGTGCGATCCGCGCCCGCGCCGGCTCGGACGGGTGCCCCCTGTTCCTGCCGGTCCGCCTCGGATCCGCCTGGCAGGATGTCGCTCGACTCTGACATGGTGTCCTCCGTTCTGCATCCAGGGCGACGCCGGATGGACGACGTCGCTTCTCCGTCCACGGTACGAAGGGCGGGGAGCCTCTGCCACAGCTTTCTTCCCCGGGTCCCCGGCGCCCGGCACCACCCGTTGTCCACATAGCCCCTCCCCCCACGATGAACGTGCGCCGCTTCCCCGACGCTGGGGGAGGAGGTGGAAGCCATGGTGGTAAAGGATCAGCTCGGGCGTCGCGGGGAAGCGACGGCGGCGGTCTTCCTGGAGCAGGCGGGCCTGAGGATCGTCGACCGGAACTGGCGGTGCCCGGTCGGGGAGATCGACCTCGTCGCGGTCGACGGATCCACGCTCGTGATCGTCGAGGTGAAGACGCGCAGCTCCGACGATTTCGGACAGCCGTTGGAGGCCATCACGGCGAGCAAGCTCGAGCGGCTGTACCTGCTCGCGTCCAAATGGGCCCGGGCCCACGACCTGAGGTTCAGCGGCTTCCGGATCGACGCCGTTGGCGTCCTGGATGACGGTTCCGGCACCCCGCGGATCGAGCATGTGCGGGCGGTCATCTGATGGCGCTCGGACGGACCTACGCCGTGTCGCTCATCGGTATGAACGGACACGTCATCGAGGTGGAGGCGGACATCGGGCAGACCCTGCCGGCCTTCGTCCTGCTCGGCCTGCCGGATGCATCCCTCAACGAGGCCAAGGACCGCATCCGCGCGGCAGCCCGGAACGCAGGAGTGCCCCTGAGCCGCCGGAAGATCACCGTGAACCTCATCCCGGCATCGCTGCCCAAACGCGGGTCAGCCTTCGACCTCGCGATCGTCATGTCCGCACTGGCGGCGGCCGGTGACGTCAGGAGCTGCGGCTCGACCATCTTCCTCGCCGAACTGGGGCTCGACGGACAGCTCCGACCCGTCCGCGGCGTGCTGCCCGCCGTGATGGCCGCCGCGGGGGCTGGACACCACCGGGTGGTGGTCGCCGAGGAGAATGCGGCCGAGGCCGCACTGGTCGCCACCGTGGAGGTGCGCTCCTTCCGGACGCTGGCCGAGGTGGCCCTTGCCTTCGGCGCGGACGCGGCGCAGGTGCAACTACCCGATCCGGCAACCCGGCAGAAACTGCCGGCGCCCGCCGCTCAGCGAACCCCGGTGCTCGACCTGTCCGACATCGCCGGCCAGTACGAGGCGAGGTATGCGCTCGAGATCGCCGCAGCGGGCGCCCATCACCTCCTCATGATCGGACCGCCCGGAGCCGGAAAGACGATGCTGGCGGAGCGGCTGCCCGGGATCCTTCCCGACCTCGACGACGATCACGCGATGGAGGTGACCGCGATCCACAGCCTGAGTGGGGACCGATACTGCACCGCGCTGGTCCGGCAGCCGCCCTTCGAGAGCCCGCACCATACCGCGACTCCTGCCTCGATCATCGGCGGTGGCAGCGGGATACCCCGGCCCGGTGCGGCGTCCAGGGCACATCGGGGCATCCTGTTCCTCGACGAGGCACCCGAGTACGAGCGCCGGGTGCTCGAGGCTCTGCGTGAGCCGCTGGAGAGCGGTCGTCTGGTCCTGCACCGGGCCTCGGGGACAGCTTCGTATCCTGCGAGGTTCCAACTCGTCCTGGCGCTCAACCCCTGCCCCTGTGGCCTCGCCAGCGGCAAGGGGATCGATTGCCTCTGCACGGCGCAGCAGCGCCGCCGGTACTTCAACCGGCTCTCCGGGCCCCTGCTCGACCGCGTCGACCTGCAGTTGGCGGTCCAACGGGTCGGTCTCGCCGACTACGCCGGCGGAGCGAGCGCCGAAGCGTCCGCTGCTGTCGCCCTCCGTGTCGCCGCCGCACGGGACGCGCAGCGTGAGCGGCTGCGCCCCTGGAACTACGCGACGAACGCGGAGGTGCAGGGCAGGGTCCTGCGCGGTGAGCTCGCCCTGCCACGCACCGTCACGGCCTCCCTCGACAAGGCTCTGGATCGGAACCTGGTCAGTGCGCGTGGGTGGGACAGGGTCCTGCGCGTCGCCTGGACGATATCCGATCTCGCCGGCCGACTCCGGCCCGACGCCGACGACGTCGTCACCGCGCTCGGTTTCCGACTGCAGGAGAGTGCGGCGTGACGGCGCCGATCAGCGGGACCGCTCTGGCCCGGGCAGCGCTCTCGAGGGTGTTCGAAGCGTCCGACACCCTCGGCCTGGGGCTGGTGTCCGTCGTCGGGCCTGTCGACGCATTGCGTATCGCCCGCAGGGAGATCACCCCGGGACCGGCGGTGACGGACGAGCTGTGCCGGGTCCTCGACGTCCCCGCGGGGCGCCGGGACCTCCTGCCGGAGGGACTGGCCCGCTGGTCGCCGCGCCTTCGCGATCTCGCTCCCGAGCGCGATCTGGCGACCCTGCACCGTCTGCGAGGGCGTCTCGTCGTGCCGGAGTCCGAGGAATGGCCCTCAGCGCTGGACGACCTGCAGGGCGCTGCTCCGCTCTGCCTGTGGGTGCGGGGCAGGCACCCGATTCCCGACCTCGGCGAACTGGTTGCCCTCGTGGGGTCGCGGGACAGCACGCCCTACGGTTCGTCGGTGACGACGGACCTCGCCGCCGGGTTGACCACGCAGGGCTTCTGCATCGTGTCGGGTGGCGCGTACGGCATCGATGCGCAGGCGCATCGGGCAGCCCTCGCGACGTCCGCGGTCGACGAGCGGCCGGCGACCCTCGCCATCCTCGCCTGTGGTGTCGACCGGTACTATCCGGCGGGCAACGAGGAGCTGCAGCGCGGAATCGCGGACCGGGGGCTGCTGATCTCCGAGGTCCCGCCCGGCAGTTCACCCACGCGGTGGCGGTTCCTGCAACGCAACAGGCTCATCGCGGCGCTCAGTGCTGTCACGGTGGTCGTCGAGGCCCGGTGGCGGTCAGGGGCGCTCAATACGGCCCATCACGCGGCCGCGCTCGGCAGGGCCGTCGGCGCCGTCCCCGGGTCTGTCCATTCCGCCAACTCGGCGGGCTGCCATCGGCTGCTCCGGGACGGAAGCGCCGTCTGCGTCACCGATGCAGCCGACATCGCGGAACTGGCCGGGCCGCTGGGCGCGGTCCCCTTCGGGGATCGAGCCAGGGAGGAGGCCGCTCCGGGACGGGACCAGGACGGCCTGACCGTCCCCGACCTGCTGCTCCTCGACGGGCTACCCGTCCGGTCGGCGACCACGGCGGACAAGCTGTCGCGTGTCGCGGGGCTCGCCCCGCGCGACGTCATCAGCGGGCTGGCCCGCCTCGAGCTCGCAGGCCTGGCGCAGCGGACCGGTGACGGGTGGCACCGTGCGAAGCGCTCACCCGCGCATCCGGCGGGTCCACCCGACACCGGGAGCTCCGGACCACCCGAACGGCCGAACCCACCGAGACACGAGGGAGAACTCCTGTGACCACCATCGATCAGCACTTCGAGGAGGAACGGTTCTTCGTCGAACTCCCATCACCCGTCGGACCGCTGCGCGTCGTCGCCCATCGGTCGGCAGTCGTCGGCGTGTATCACGGCGAACACCATCCACCACCGTCCCCCCTGCTCCTCGGACGGGCGGTGGGGGAGCAGGTCGGCACACCCGAGGGCGCACGGCAGACAGTGGTCCCTCCGGGCGGCCCGTTCCCTCCGGCTGCGACGGCCGACCTCCTCGGCACGGCGGCCCGGGAGCTGGGTGAGTACTTCGACGGGTCGCGGCTCGTCTTCGAGGTCCCGACCAGTCTGCGGGGCACCCCGTTCCAGCTCAGCGTCTGGGGTGCACTTGCCCGGATCCCGTACGGGGGACGTCGCAGCTACCGGGACATCGCGGAGCAGCTGGGCAATCCGCGCATGGGCCGGGCGATCGGGGCGGCTGTCCGGGCCAATCCACTCTCGATCATCGTGCCGGGGCACCGGGTCGTCAGCAGCACCGGATCAGTGGTGGGGTACGCCGCGGGCCCCGAGGCCAAGACCACTCTCCTCGAGCTGGAGAAGATCGTGTCCTGCGGGCTGCCCTTGCAGGGGTGAGGAGCGTGGATACTGGTAGGGGAGGTGGCCATGACACGAGGCAGTAACGGGCTGCACCCCGACGTCGACGCCGCCCTTCAGGCCTTCGTGGACTACCTCCTCAGGGAACGCAACCGCTCCGCGCACACCGTGCGGGCGTATGAGAAAGACATTGCGCTCTTCCTCTCGCACGCGTCTCGCGCCGGTGCGGCGTCGTTGGATCAGCTCGAACTCCGGCACTTCCGGGCGTGGCTCGGCGCACTGAACGAGGCCGGCCTGTCCCGTGCGACGGTCGCACGACGCGCATCGACGGTACGCACCTTCATGGACTGGGCCGTGCGCGAGGAGCTGGTCCCTGCCAACCCGGCGCTGCGCCTCCGGGCCCCCAAGAGGACGAGCAGCCTGCCGGCCGTCCTCAACCAGCCGCAGGCCGCCACTCTTCTCGAGGGTCTCGACGAGAGCGCGAGGCAGGGCGACCCCTACGAGCTCCAGCGGCGGGCGATGCTCGAACTGCTGTACGCGACCGGCGTCCGCGTCGGTGAGCTGGTCGGCCTCGACATCGACGACGTCGACATGGAGCGCCGCACGCTGCTCGTCCTGGGCAAGGGCTCGAAGGAACGCACTGTCCCGTACGGGGTGCCGGCGGCGCATGCCATCGACGACTGGCTCCGCCGCGGGCGGCCCCGCTGGGTCTCGGAGCGCAGCGGGCCGGCCCTGTTCCTCGGCCGCCGCGGTGGGCGCATCGACCAGCGCACGGTCCGCACCCAGGTGAGGGACGCCCTCGAGGCCCTGGGCGACACGGCGGCTCGTGGTCCCCACGCCCTGCGCCACAGCGCGGCAACCCACCTGCTCGACGGCGGGGCGGATCTCCGGGCGGTGCAGGAGATCCTCGGCCACTCCAGCCTCGCCACCACCCAGCTCTACACCCACGTCTCGGTGGATCGCCTCCGGCGCAGCTACGAGCAGGCCCACCCCCGCGCCTGAGCGGCTCCCGGGCATGCCAGGGTGACGTCGCGTGGCCCACAGAGGGTCGCCACAGTGGCGAAATTCACCTATCTCGGGCACAATGAGCAGTAGTTCAATCGAACCTGCATGATATGTGTGGGTGGGTCTCGGGAAGTTCTGGCACATCCGAAGCAGTTTCATCAGCCACTGAAGGTCGTTGGGGAAGACGTACCTACAGCTATGGAGGATGGAATGTCTGTTGTGATGGCGCGCGGTGTCTTGTACGTGCACTCTGCCCCTACCGCGTTGTGCCCTCATGTCGAATGGGCCATCGGCTCCGTGCTGGACAAGCGCATCGACATGGAGTGGACAGCGCAACCTGCCGCGCCCGGAATGCTTCGCGCCGAGCTCTCCTGGGTCGGCCTACAGGGCTCCGGCGCCCAGCTCGCGTCGGCACTGCGGGGCTGGGCCCACCTGCGCTACGAGGTCACCGAGGAACAGAGCCCCGGAGCCGATGGTGGCCGTTGGTCGCACACCCCCGAGCTCGGGATCTTCCACGCCACGACCGACGTCCACGGCAACATCATGGTGACCGAGGACCGCATCCGCTACGCCTACGAGGCAGGCGCCGGCGACCCCGCCGCCGTCCACCACGAACTCTCCCTCGCGCTCGGGGAGTCCTGGGACGAGGAACTGGAGCCCTTCCGGCACGCAGCCGAAGGCGCCCCCGTGCGCTGGCTGCACCAGGTCGGCTGACTCCCACCGCGCAGAACGCCGGCCCTGATCGGGACCGACCATAGCAGGTTCCGATCGAGCAGCTCAGCAGACAGGAAAGGCGCCACCCGCGAGGGTGGCGCCTTTCCTGTGTGCCGGATCGGGGCGGTCAGACGCTGCGGAGCACGATGACCGCGTTGTGGCCCCCGAACCCGAAGGAATTGCTCAGCGCCACGATGTCGCCCGACGGCAGGTCCCGGGCGGTCGTGACGACGTCCAGTGGGATCTCCGGGTCCTGGTCGTCGAGGTTGATCGTCACCGGGGCCTTCCGTTCGTGGATGGCCAGCACGGTCATCACCGCCTCGACGGCGCCCGATGCTCCGAGCAGGTGGCCGGTCTGGGACTTGGTCGCCGACACGGCCACCTGATCCACGTGGGACCCCAGGGCCGCCTTCAGCGCGGTGTACTCCGGCTTGTCGCCCACCGGGGTCGACGTCGCGTGGGCGTTCACGTGGACGACGTCCTCGGCCTGGGCGCGGGCATCGAACAGCGCAGCCTTCAGGGCACGGGTCGCACCGAGTCCCTCGGGGTCCGGCGCCGTGATGTGGTACGCGTCGGCGGTGACGGACGTTCCGCCGAGCTCGGCGTAGATGCGGGCTCCGCGGGCGAGCGCGTGCTCCTCGGCCTCGATGACCAGTGCACCGGCGCCCTCTCCCATGACGAACCCGTCGCGGTTCGTGTCGTACGGACGCGAGGCGAGCTCGGGCTCGTCGTTCCGGCGCGACAGCGCGTGCATGGAGGCGAAGGCCGCGATGGGCATCGGGTGGATGGCGGCCTCGGCGCCTCCGCAGACGACGACGTCGGCCTTGCCCGACCGGATCAGTTCGAGTCCCTGGTGCAGGGCCTCGGTTCCGGAGGCGCAGGCGGACACCGGAGTATGGGCTCCTGCCCGCGCTCCGAGGTCGAGGCTCACAGCGGCAGCGGGGCCGTTGGGCATCAGCATCGGCACCGTCATGGGCAGCACGCGCCGGGGGCCCTTCTCCCGGAGAGTGTCCCAGGCGTCCAGGAGGGTCCAGACCCCGCCGATGCCGGTGGCGAAAGCCACCGCCAGGCGGTCCTTGTCCACGTCCTCGATACCGGAGTCCCGCCACGCCTCACGCGACGCCACGACGGCGAACTGCGTCGAGGGATCCATGCGCTTGGCCTCCACGCGCGAGAGGACCTCCGAGGCCGGAGTGGCGATCTGGGCGGCGAAGGTCACGGGCAGTTCGTACTTCTGGACCCAGTCGGCCTCGATGGTCCGGGCGCCCGAGACTCCCTTGAGGGAGTTGGCCCACATGGTCGGGACGTCTCCGCCGATGGGGGTGGTTGCACCGAGTCCGGTGATGACGACTTTGCGTGGCATGGTCACTCTTTCGAAGCTGGAGTGCGCCGGCAGGACCGGGGCGGGAGGATGACGACTACGGCCGCCCACGGCGGGAACACCGGGAGCGGCCGCAGCGCTGGGAATGCAGGAACTAGGCCTGTGCGCCCGAGATGAAGTTGACGGCGTCACCGACGGTCTTGAGGTTCTTGACCTCTTCGTCGGGGATGCGGACGCCGAACTTCTCTTCGGCGTTGACGACGATGGTCATCATCGAGATCGAGTCGATGTCGAGGTCGTCGGTGAAGGACTTGTCCATCTCGACGGACTCGGGGGCGAGGCCCGTCTCTTCGTTGACGATCTCGGCCAGGCCGGCCAGGATTTCTTCGTTGTTAGCCATGGTGGCTCCTTTTCTGTTCTTGCCGGTGCACCGGCGGGGATGGTCAAACCGCGCAGTCGCGGTCTGGGCTTGAAAACTAGGGGAGCACCACTACCTGGGCTCCGAAGACGAGGCCCGCGCCGAAACCGATCTGCAGGGCGAGTTTGCCGCTGAGGGACGGCTGCTCCTTGAGCGTGCGGTGCATCGCCAGCGGGATGGAGGCTGCCGAGGTGTTGCCGGCATCCACGATGTCCCGGGCCACGTAGACGTGCTCGGGGAGCTTCAGCTGCTTCACCATCTCATCGATGATACGGATGTTGGCCTGATGGGGGAGGAACGCGGCGAGATCCTCGGCGGAGATACCTGCCGCGTCGAGCGCCCGCTGCGCGACCTTCGCCATCTCCCAGACGGCCCAGCGGAAGACCGTCGGCCCGTCCTGGCGCATCGTCGGCCAGAGACTCTCCCGACCTGCATCGACATCCTGCTCCCGCTCGGTGTCGGAGGCGACCGCGCCGATCGCGTAGTCGCGGATGTCGGTGAGCGGGCGGGTCATACGGATGGCCTCGTGCTTGCTGCCGTCGGAGCCCCACACTGACGGCCCGATACCCGCGGCGTCACCGGGACCGACGACCACGGCGCCCGCGCCGTCGCCGAGGAGGAAGGAGATGGTGCGGTCGGAGTTGTCGATGAAGTCGGACAGCTTCTCGACGCCGACCACCAGGACGTACTCCGCCGTGCCGGCGTGGACCAGTGCGTCGGCCTGGGCTATGCCGTAGCAGTAGCCCGCGCAGGCCGCCGAGATGTCGTAGGCCGGGGCCGGCGTCGCGCCGAGGCGGTCGGTGAGCTGTGCGGCGGCGGACGGTGTGGCGTGGGGGTGGGTCACGGTCGAGACCAGGACGGCGTCGAGCTGGGACGCGTCGATGCCCGCAGCGACGAGGGCCTCCCTCGACGCTGCTTCCGCCATGTCGATGACGCTCACGTCGCGCGGTGCACGGTGGCGCGTGACGATGCCTGTCCGCTGCCGGATCCACTCGTCGGAGGAGTCGATCCACTGGCACACGTCGTCGTTGGTGACGATGATCTCGGGTCGATAGGCGCCGACGCCGAGGATGCGCGTGTGTTCGCGGAGGGGGGCTTGCTGGAGGGCGGTGATGCTCACTGAGGTCCTTCGGGGGTAAGGGACGGATCGAGGTCCGTGGTCCGCGAGTGCTCCAGGATGAAGCCGCGGGCGGCGTCCAGGTCCTCGGGCGATTTTACGGCGAGCGTGGCCGTACCGCGCATTCCGCGCCGGGCGAGGCCCGTGAGCGTCCCGGCGGGAGAGAGTTCGACCAGTCCGGTGACGCCCATGCCCTGCATGGTGTCCATGCACAGGTCCCAGCGGACGGGACGCGACACCTGCGCGATCAGGCTGTCGAGGTTGCCCTCGCCGGAGGCGACGGGCAGGCCGTCATGGTTCGACATCAGGGTGGCCACCGGATCCGTCGGCGCCAGCGACGTCCTCAGCTCCTCGAGTGCCGTGACGGCGGGAGCCATGTGGGTGGTGTGGAATGCTCCGGCCACCTTGAGGGCGATGACGCGGGCCTTCGCCGGTGGATCGGCCGTGAGGGCGGCGAGCTGCTCCAGCGTTCCTGCAGCGACCACCTGGCCGCCGCCGTTGGCGTTCGCGGCCGTGAGGCCCAGTTCCGCGAGGCGGGCGGCAACCTCGTCCGGGTCGCCACCGAGGACGGCGCTCATGCCGGTCGGCGTGGTGGCGGCGGCTGACGCCATGGCGTTGGCGCGGACCCGTACGAAGGCGACGGCGTCGTCCTCGGTGAGTGCGCCCGCGACCGCGGACGCCGTCAGCTCACCCACCGAGTGACCCGCCACGACCGTGGCTGCGGTCAGCGTGTGGCCTTCGAGGAGGAGCCGCGCCGTCACGAGGCCCGCGGCGACGATCAGCGGCTGGGCGACGGCTGTGTCCTTGATGGTCTCCTCGTCGGAGACGGTGCCGTGCTTCACCAGGTCGGTACCGGCACGGTCACTGAGCTGTTCGAGGTGCTCCCGTACTCCCGGTAGGTCGAGCCAGGGGCTCAGGAAGCCCGGGGTCTGTGAGCCCTGTCCGGGGCAGGCGATTGCAAGCACTCTTCCAGCTTTCCAAATCGGCGGAGCATTATCGGGTGTTCGGCTGAACCAAGCTGGCTGCGCCTCGTTGTAGGAAGTCTACAAGGCGGCTGCCTTCCCTGCTGTCGCGGAAGCGCCCCTCTCGGACGCCGCGACGCGGGGCGTCCGACCGTTGCCCGCGCCCGCACCCCCGGTGCCGGCGGCAGAGGCGGAGGGCATCGCCGACAGGCGTCCGACCACCAGGGCGGTCTGCAGGACGTAGGCCTCGCGGGGGATGAGCGGGTCCCAGCCCGTGACGTCGCAGACGCGCCGGAGGCGGTACCGCACGGTGTTGGCGTGCACGAAGAGCGACCGCGAGGTCGCCTCCAGTGAGTGCCCGAGGGTCAGGTAGGCGGAGAGTGTCGGCTCGAGGCCGTTGGCGGCGGCGAGGAGCGGCCGGTAGATGGTGCGCACGAGAGCCCGGCGGGCCGTGTCGTCGCCGGACATCACCCGTTCGGGCCACAGGTCCTCGGAGGAGACGGGGCGCGGCGCTGCCGGCCAGGCGCGCGCGGCCGTGAGTCCCGCGAAGGCGGCCTGTGCGGAACTGCTGGCCGCGACGAGCGATTCCGCCTCCGGCCCGAACACGACGGCGCCCTCCCCGAAGAGCTCGCTGATGCGCGGGTAGGCCTTCGCGGCATCCCGCACGCCGCCCAGGACGAGGATGAGCCGCTCGCCCTGGATGCCGACCAGGACGTCCTCGGCGAGGCGTCCGGTGACGCGGCGGAGTTCGTTGAGGAATCCGACGTTCGGTTCCTGCGGGGCGCTGCCGACCATGACGGTGATGCGCGCCTGGGATTTCCAGCCGACCGCGGCGATGCGCGAGCGGAGGGCGTCGGAGCTCTCCCCGCGGAGGATCGCATCGACCACGAGTGCTTCGAGGCGCGTGTCCCACGATCCGCGGGTCTCCGCCGCGCGGGCGTAGACATCCGCTGCCGCGAACGCCACCTCGCGCGAGTACCGCAGGACGGCTTCCCGCAGCGGACCCTGGTCCGCGGCGGGGGCGAGGAACGGCACATGGTCCTCGACGACCTGCACCACCACGCGGATGAGCTGGAGGGCCTTCTGCAGGCTGATGGACCGCGTGAGTTCGGTGGGTGCGGTGCCGAAGACGTCGCTCAGCACCCATGCCGGGGAGACGGGCTTCTGGTACCAGTTGACGAAGGACGCGATGCCCTTCTGGGCCACCATGCCGAGCGCGGACCGTTCGTCGGGGCGGAGTCCGCGGTACCAGGGCAGGTCGGCGTCGAGCTGCTTCAGGGTCGCGGTGGACAGCGACCCGATCGTCGCGCGCAGCTTCTCGACGGTGGCGGGGTCCGGGGGAGCGATCCCTGCGTTCGTCGCTCCGGGTGCGCTCCCGGCACCGGTCGGGGCTTCTGCGGGCTGCGGCATCCTCCGAGCATACGGTCTCGGTGCTGCGCGCTTCCATTTGTGGGGAGGCTACAAAAAGGGCGACGGCGGGAGCAGCGCTGATGCTGCCTCCGCCGTCGCCCCCCTACCGGGCGGGTGGGGTCAGGATTCGCCGCCGGCGTTGCCGGTGGTTCCGGCGTTGACGTCGAGCAGGCGGTACTTCTCGATGGCTTCCTTCGGCGCGTTCGCGTCGACCTCGCCACGGCGGGCGAGCATCTCCAGGGCGCGGACGACGACGGAGTGGCTGTCGATCTTGAAGAACCGTCGTGCTGCCGCGCGTGTGTCGGAGAACCCGAAGCCGTCGGCTCCGAGGGTCGCGAACTCGTTGGGCAGGAACTGGCGGATCTGGTCCGGGACGGCCTTCATGAAGTCCGAGACCGCGACGATCGGGCCCGTGGCTCCCTCGAGCTGCTGCGTGACGAACGGCTTGCGCGCGTCGGCTCCGGGGTTGAGGAAGGCTTCCTCCTCGGCGTCGAGGCCGTCGCGGCGCAGTTCGTTCCAGGACGTCACGGACCAGACGTCCGCGGAGACGCCCCAGTCCTTCGCGAGGATCTTCTGTGCCTCGAGCGCCCACGGCACAGCGACGCCGGAGGCGAGCAGCTGCGTGCGGGGCCCGTCGACCTTCGCGGGCTTGAGCAGGTAGATGCCCTTGAGCAGGCCCTCGACGTCCAGCTCCTCGGGCTCGGCGGGCTGCACGAACGGCTCGTTGTACACGGTGATGTAGTACATGACGTTGCGGACGGACTCGGGCTTGTCGCCGATGTCCCCGTACATCCGGTTCAGACCGTCGCGGAGGATGTGCCCGATCTCGTAGCCGAACGCCGGATCGTAGGTCACCACGGCCGGGTTGGTGGAGGCCAGGATCGGTGAGTGCCCGTCGGCGTGCTGCAGGCCCTCACCGGTCAGGGTGGTGCGCCCGGCGGTGGCCCCGATGATGAAGCCGCGCGCCATCTGGTCCGCGGCGGCCCAGATGGAGTCACCGGTGCGCTGGAACCCGAACATCGAGTAGAAGACGTAGATCGGGATCAGCGGCTCCCCCTGCGTGGCGTAGGCCGTGCCCGTCGCCGTGAAGGCGGCCATCGAACCGGCCTCGTTGATGCCTGCATGGAGGATCTGACCCTCGACGGACTCCTTGTACGCCAGGACCAGGTCGCGGTCCACGGAGAGGTAGTTCTGCCCGTTGGGGTTGTAGATCTTCGCCGTGGGGAAGAACGAGTCCATGCCGAAGGTGCGTGCCTCGTCGGGGATGATCGGCGCGATCCGCTTGCCGAACTCCTTGTCCCGCATGAGGTCCTTCAGGATGCGCACGAACGCCATCGTGGTGGCGGCCTGCTGCTTGCCGGATCCACGCTTTCCCATCTCGTACGCCTTGTCGCCCGGCAGGACGACCTCGGCGTGCTTGGTGCGGCGCTCCGGCACGAAGCCGCCGAGTTCGCGGCGGCGCTCCAGCAGGTACTTGATCTCCGGGGAATCCGCGCCCGGGTGGTAGTACGGCGCGTTGTAGAGGTCGTCGTCGATCTGCTCGTCGGTGACCGGGATGCGCAGGTGGTCGCGGAACGCCTTGAGGTCGGCGTTGGTCAGCTTCTTCATCTGGTGGGTCGCGTTGCGGCCCTCGAAGTGCGGGCCCAGACCGTAGCCCTTGACGGTCTTCGCGAGGATGACGGTCGGCTTGCCCTTGAACTCCGTGGCCGCCTTGTACGCCGCGAAGACCTTGCGGTAGTCGTGCCCGCCGCGCTTGAGGTTCCAGATCTCGGCATCCGAGAGGTCCTCGACCATGGCCTTGGTCTCGGGTGACTTCCCGAAGAAGTGGTCCCGGACGAATCCGCCGGACTCGGCCTTGTACGTCTGGTAGTCGCCGTCCGGGGTCTGGTTCATGATGTCCACCAGCGCGCCGTCCTTGTCCTTCTCGAGCAGCGAGTCCCACTCGCGCCCCCAGACGACCTTGATGACGTTCCAGCCCGCGCCGCGGAAGAACGCCTCGAGTTCCTGCATGATCTTGCCGTTGCCGCGCACCGGCCCGTCCAGGCGCTGCAGGTTGCAGTTGATGACGAAGTTCAGGTTGTCCAGCTTCTCGTTCGCCGCGAGCTGGAGCAGGCCGCGCGATTCGGGCTCGTCCATCTCACCGTCACCGAGGAACGCCCAGACCTGCTGCCCGGAGGTGTCCTTCAGGCCACGGTTGTGCAGGTAGCGGTTGGCCTGCGCCTGGTAGATCGCATTCATGGGGCCGATGCCCATCGAGACCGTGGGGAACTCCCAGAAGTCCGGCATCAGGCGGGGATGCGGGTAGGAGGACAGTGCATTGCCCTCCTTGGACTTCTCCTGGCGGAACCCGTCGAGGTCGGCCTCCGTGAGGCGCCCCTCGAGGTAGGCGCGGGCGTACATCCCGGGGGAGGCGTGCCCCTGGAAGAAGACCTGGTCGCCTCCGCTGGGGTGGTCCTTGCCCTTGAAGAAGTGGTTGAAGCCCACCTCGTAGAGCGTCGCCGCGCCGGCGTAGGTCGAGATGTGGCCACCGACCCCGATCTCCGGGCGCTGCGCGCGGTGGACCATGACCGCGGCGTTCCAGCGCATCCATGCACGGTACTTCCGCTCGATCTCCTCGTCGCCCGGGAACTCCGGTTCCTGGTCCGCCGGGATCGTGTTGACGTAGTCCGTCGTGGTGACCATGGGCACGCCCACGGACTGTGCACCGGCACGCTGGAGGAGCGAACGCATGATGTACTGCGCGCGCTCGGTGCCCTGGGTGCGAATCAGCTCATCGAGGGATTCGATCCACTCCGCGGTCTCCTCGGGATCCCCATCGGGCTTGCCGACGGTCAGACCGCTCAGAATATCCGCCGTACCTTGTTCTGCAGCCACGCGATATCTCTCCACTTCCACAGATCTTGTCTGTGTCGCTTTATGCCTGCGCACGACTCGTGGGCCCGCGCAGAGATGCATGCTCGGCCGATGGGCGTTAGCGCCGCGGCCATATACCGATTCACTCTATCGCCGCCATGCCGCCGATGCGTAGCGGGATCGGGGCGGCGGGACAGATTACGCCGAGGGCGTGCCTCCGGTCCTGCTCCGGCCGGATGTCCGGGACCGGTCCGCCGCCGGGCGCCAAATCACCGCATCGGCTTGATGCTTGGCGTATAAAGGTGTTGGCTGGTAGCCATGCATATCTACACGGGGGCGCGTCAGGCGACAGTCCCGTCTTTCCAGGAGGAGCTAAGTGAGCGAGGCTGAAGCCGCCACTGCGGTCGACGTGGCAGGCAAGTTGGGTTTCAAGGATGGAGACCTTGTTCAGGAGCTCGGTTACGACGACGACGTCGACTTCGACTTCCGGGAGGCCCTGGAGGACGGCGTCGGGTCCGAACTGCTCACGGAGGACGACCAGGACGTCGTCGACGGCGTGATCCTGTGGTGGCGCAGCGGCGACGGGGATCTCGTCGACGCCCTCGTCGATGCGTTGACCTCGCTCGGTGCCGGCGGCGTCGTCTGGCTCCTCACCCCCAAGTCCGGTCGCCCGGGCTACGTGGCGCCCGCCGACGTCCAGGAATCGGCACCGACCGCCGGACTCCACTCGACGTCGTCGGCCGGCGTCTCCAAGGAATGGGCCGCGACCCGGCTCGTCAGCCGGCGGAAGCAGTAGCCTTGCCGCTCGAGGTGGGGTCGACAGCCCCTTCGTTCGCCCTGGCGAACCAGTTCGGCGAGACCGTCGCGAACACATCACTCGTCGGGGGATCGGTGGTCGTGTTCTTCCCCTTCGCCTTTTCCCGCGTGTGCACGGACGAACTCGGCCAGCTCCGGGACAACCTCGAACTGTTCGACGCCGCGGGTGTCTCGCTCGTCGCCGTGTCCGTCGACCACAAGTACACGCTGCGCGCCTTCGCGGACGCGAACGACATCTCCTTCGACCTCCTGGCGGACTTCTGGCCGCACGGTTCCGTGACCCGGGCCTTCGACGCGTTCGACGAGGTCCACGGTTACGCGGAGCGGGTCAGTTACGTCCTGGACGGTTCCGGGACGGTGCGCGCCGTGGTGTCCTCCCCGCACGGCCAGGGCAGGCCGATCGCCGACTACGCACGGGCAGTGGGTTCCGTCGAAGCTGCACTGTGACCCGAGCGGACGACGGTCGGGGCGAACGGGATCTTCCCGGCCCCGAGTCCAACCCGCGGCTCGGCCTCACCGGCTTCGTGAGCGACACCCCGGCGTCCGGCCTCGCTGCGCTGGGGCCCGAGGACCGGGAGCTCCTCGATCAGGCCGTCGCCGTCCTCGCGGGTCTCCGGCTCGCGGTGCTGACCGGTGCGGGTCTGAGCACCGACTCCGGCATCCCGGACTACCGGGGTCCGCAGTCCGTGCCGCGGAATCCCATGACCTACCAGCGGTTCGTGGGCGACGAAGCGCTGCGCCGACGCTACTGGGCGCGGAACCATGTGGGTTGGCGCCACCTGCGCCGTGCCGATCCGAACGCCGGCCATGCCGCCGTCGCGACGTTGGAGCAGCGTGGGCTGCTGACCGGACTGATCACGCAGAACGTGGACAAGCTGCACTCATCGGCGGGCAGTGTGAACGTGATCGACCTGCACGGCACCTTCGACCGCGTGGTATGCCTGCAGTGTGCATCGGTCTTCCCGAGATCGCGCATCGCCGAGATCCTCGAGGACCTGAACCCGGGCTACCTCGAGCGCGCGTCCGACGCCGGGGACGTCGCGCCGGATGCCGATGCGGACGTCGACGACACCGGGGACTTCGAGATGGCGCCGTGCCCGGTCTGCGGGGGCATGCTGAAACCCGACTTCGTCTATTTCGGCGAGAACGTGCCGAAGGCCCGCGTCGCCGAGGCCTACGCCATGGTGGACGCTGCGGGGGCGCTCCTGGTGGCCGGCTCCTCGCTGACGGTCATGAGCGGGTTGCGGTTCGTGCGGCACGCCTTCAAAGCGGGCAAGCCCGTCGTCATCATCAACAGAGGATGGACACGCGGGGACGAGTTCGCCTCGCTGAAGATCGAGACCGGCGTCTCGGAGGCGCTCACCTATCTTGCCGAGCGTCTCCCGGACCTTCCTCCGCAGTAGGTGGTTTCTATCCGGCTCATACAGGTAGTCCGGTCCGAAAGCGAGTATTGATTACTGTCGCTCTGCTCCCTCTATCGCCATAGGTTCATCTCATAGGTCTCTCACGTGGGGTGAAATAATGCGTTCTTCAACCAGGTCTCTTCTCATCGCTTTCGGCACGGCGGCAGCGGTCGCCGTCGTCCCTCTCGCACTCGACCAGGGCGGACAGGCGTCGGACGAACACGCGGTGGCTGTGGTGGACACCACTCCGACGCTGTCGAAGGTCACCGACGTGTCCGCCGGCAGCAGCGCCGTCCCGGCGGGGGACGTGCAGGAGCCCGTCGCCGGGGACACCGCCGTCGCCCCCTCGCCGGCTTCCGGTCCGAGCACTTCCCCCGGCGCGACCGGGAGCGGGATGGGCGGCGACCTCGCGCCGGAACTGCTGCCCCTCCCGCCGTACCCGCAGTGCCCTGTCACCGACGCCGGGGCATGGTGGACCGACCCGGCGGACCCGTACACGTGCCTCCCGCCCGGGTCCGTGCCCTTCCACGAGCCGACGCCGCCGGGCATCGACCCCGAGCTCCTCGAGCCGATCTTCGAGGAGCCCGGCACCCCGCCCGGCCCCGGTGATGACTGCCGCACCATCGGAGCGCTTCAGTGCACCGTCACGATCATGGGTCAGGAGTACGTGGTCACCTTCTCGGACGGGAAGCCCGTGGGGGTCATGGAGGCGCGGCAGTAGTCCGTGCGGTCAGGACGCCAGGGGGCGCTGCCTAGACTGGAACCATGAGGAACCGACGCCGATGGGACCGCCGAACCGGAATGCTCGTGGCCGGTGCCGCCATGCTCGCACTGTGCGTTGCGGCCCGCAGGCTGGGTATCGGCGTCGGTGAAGCCGGTTCCGGGCCGTCCCTCTGGCTGGCGCTGCTGTTCATCATCGGGGCAGCACTCGTGCTGGTGGTCCTGGTCGAGCGGCTGGTCGCGATCCTGCGGAAGCGCTGAAGGGCCGCAGCCAACCCCTCGACGACAGAACCCCGCCGCATCAGGGCTCTCCCTGGAGCGGCGGGGTTTTCTGTCGTGGGTCCGACCGAAATCGGTTCGATGACGTGCACGGTGCGGACGTCGCTGCCCTCGGCCCGCGTGGCCGCCGGGCCGAGGACCGGCACTCGATGGTCATCCTCCGTTCACCCACCCATCAGGTTCCTCTCGCCTGCCGCCACTGTTCGTCGGGTAGACAGGTGGTGTGGTCTCACCGGCAGTACGACGAAGGAACGGGTAGTAGCCATGGTGATCGTGAAGAAGAGCATCGGCATCGTCAGACAGTGCATCGATCGGGTGCGGACCAACCTCGAGGTGCTTGCCGGTCCGGACGAGCTCACCTACTGACGGCCTGCGGCTGATCCCAGAGGTGCGCCCCCGTTCACGCCGATGGGCGGTGCTCCTGTGGAGGACGTCCAGCTGTGCCGCCTGGGCGAGACCGGTACCGATACGGCTGCGCTATAGCGCCGTACGGCGTCGAACGGGGACGCACCGGGCCGTCGCAATATCTGTTTCGCCTAGCTGTCATCGCCGTCAGGATGCCGTCGCTTCCTCGTGTCACGCAGTCCGAGCGATTCCTGGCGCTCGGATACCAGCTCCCGGACGGCGATCGACAGGAGGTCTCGCTGCAGTTCCTCCAGCTGAAGCTCGCCGGCGACATAGCGGGCCAGTTCGTCGTCGCCGGCGCTGCCACCGTTCATGAGATAGCGCAGCCACAGGTCGTGAACGTTCAGTCCCTCCTCGATGACGATCTGTGCCAACTGTCGTCTCTGGTCGTCCGCCCTCACGGCATTCCTCCGGCACCTGGGATCCTGGTGCAGCGATGATGTCACGTGAGTCGGCGGAACTGGGCGAATATGACGGCATGGGGCTGCCTGCAGGAGCCGATAGCGGCGGCAGCTCTCGGCGTGTACGCGAGCCGGTTCGACCAGGACCCGGATGGCGTCGCCGTCCCCTTCGGTGAGTTGATGCCGCAACCACCCTTCAGCGGTTCGGGAACGGATCAGTTGCTCCAGCGGAAAATCGGGAAGCGTTGCACATACGAACAAGGGCGCGATGCGCCCAGGACAAGGAAAAACCCCGCCGTTCCGGGCTTTGGCCCTTGGAGCGGCGGGGTTTTCTGTGGTGGGTCCTACCGGGATCGAACCGATGACATCCACGGTGTAAACGTGGCGCTCTACCAGCTGAGCTAAAGACCCTCGTCCTGTGATGCCGCCACCGGCTCCTGCCGATCGGGCGCCATCACGAGGATCGACTATACCGGCTTGCCGCAGGATCGCGCCAATCCGGGTGGCGCTATTCGCCGGCCGCGAGCTGCCCGCAGGCGCCGTCGATCTCCTTGCCACGGGTGTCCCTGAGGGTCGTGGGGATACCGGCGGCGCGGAGGCGGTTGATGAACTCCGTCGAGACGCTCTTCTCCGACGCCGTCCAGATGGAGCCCGGCGTCGGGTTGAGCGGGATCGGGTTGACGTGCACCCAGCCACGGCCGCGCTGGTTCAGCTTCTTCGCCAGCAGGTCCGCGCGCCAGGCGTGGTCGTTCATGTCCTTGATCAGTGCGTACTCGATGCTCACGCGGCGCCCCGTGGTCCGGTAGTAGTTGTAGGCCGCGTCGAGGGCCTCGTCGACCTTCCAGCGCGTGTTGACGGGGATCAGCTCGTCGCGGAGTTCGTCGTCGGGAGCGTGGAGGGACAGCGCGAAGGTGACGGGCAGCGACTCGGCGGCCAGCTTGTTGATGGCAGGCACCAGCCCCACCGTGGAGACGGTGATGTTGCGGGCGGACATGCCGAGGCCCTCGGGGGAGTCGTCGACGAAGCGGTGCAGTGCCGCCATCACGCGCTTGTAGTTGGCCAGCGGCTCACCCATGCCCATGAAGACGATGTTCGTGACGCGGTCGGCGTCGTGCCCGCCATCGGTGCGCAGGTCGCCCAGGGCGCCTTCCGCGAGGGCGTGGTTCGCGGCGACCACCTGGTCCACGATCTCCGCCGTCGACATGTTGCGGGTCAGGCCCGCCTGGCCCGTGGCACAGAACGGGCAGTTCATGCCGCAGCCGGCCTGGGAGGAGACGCACAGGGTCACCCGGCCCGGGTAGCGCATCAGGACCGATTCCACGAGGGCGCCGTCGAACAGCCGCCACAGGAACTTGATGGTGTCGCCGTTGTCCGTGGTCAGCCGCTTCACCTCGGTCAGGAGCGGCGGGAACATCGCCGAGACGAGCTCCTCCCGCCCGGCCTTCGGGAGATCGCTCATCGCCGCGGGATCCGTGGTGTAGTGCGAGAAGTAGTGCTTCGACAGCTGCTTGGCGCGGAAGCCCGGGTGTCCCAGCTCCTTCAGCCGGTCCTGCCGCTCGGCCAGTGTGAGGTCGGCGAGGTGCACCGGCGGCTGGCTGACCCGGGGGGACTTGAACTGCAGCAGCGGCCGGCCGTCGCTGGACACGATCGGCTCGGCTCCCTCGACTTCAGGGCGCACCTGGGGGCGGGAGGAGACGGGAGCGGGGGCAACGGGGGTAACGGTAGCGTCGGACATCATTACCATTCTTTCATGGATGGCACCAGCGGCCCAGTCGACGGCGTGTCGGCCGCGACACGTCCGGTGGCTGGAAGCGGCCGAAACATGACGGCGCCGAGGGCGGTCGGTGTGGCGGCGGGCGATACGTCGGTAATAGTGTGAAAGCGATCGGATGGCCCGCGCGGGAACGCGCCGGAAGCACCGGCACATGCAGTGCTATGCATGCAGCTGACAAACGACGGAGAACACATTGAGCGCACAGATCGGCGTCACAGGCCTGGCAGTCATGGGAGCGAATCTCGCCCGGAACCTGGCCCGCAACGGCTACGCCGTGGCCCTGCACAACAGGTCCATCGAGAAGACCGACTCGCTGCTGGAGAAGCACGGCGCCGACGGTGAGTTCATCCGCACGGAGTCCCTGCAGGAACTGGTGGACTCCCTCGAGAAGCCCCGCCGGGTGCTGATCATGGTGAAGGCCGGCAAGCCGGTGGACTCGGTGATCGATCAGCTCACTCCGCTGCTGGAGCCGGGCGACATCGTGATCGACGGCGGCAACTCGCACTACGAGGACACGCGCCGCCGTGAGGCCGCGCTGTCGAAGCAGGACCTCC
Organism: Arthrobacter sp. TmT3-37; assembly: GCF_054510835.1. NCBI lineage: Bacteria > Bacillati > Actinomycetota > Actinomycetes > Micrococcales > Micrococcaceae > Arthrobacter > Arthrobacter sp. TmT3-37. The sequence continues at coordinate 81,515 of NZ_JBTNDU010000005.1, forward strand.
ACTTCGTCGGCGTCGGCGTCTCCGGCGGCGAGGAGGGCGCGCTCCTGGGCCCGTCGATCATGCCCGGTGGCTCCCGTGAGTCCTACGATTCGCTCGGGCCGATGCTCGAGAAGATCTCCGCCAAGTACAACGGCGAGCCCTGCTGTCGCTGGATCGGCACGGACGGCGCCGGTCACTTCGTGAAGATGGTGCACAACGGCATCGAGTACGCGGACATGCAGGTCATCGGCGAGGCCTTCGACCTGCTGCGCTCGGGTGCGGGGATCGAGCCTGCCGAGCAGGCGAAGATCTTCAGCGACTGGAACTCCGGCACGCTGTCCTCCTTCCTGATCGAGATCACCGCCGAAGTGCTGGGCCACACGGACGAGCGGACCGGCAAGCCCTTCGTCGACGTCGTCGTCGACGCGGCAGGGCAGAAGGGTACCGGTCGGTGGACCGTGGTCTCCGCGCTGGAACTGGGCAGCCCGACGTCGGGCATCGCCGAATCGGTGTTCGCCCGGGCACTGTCCTCGCAGAAGGACCAGCGCGTGCTGGCCCAGGACCTCCTGCAGGGCCACGAGGACACCGTCGAGCTGCCCGACACGTTCGTCGAGGACGTCCGGCTCGCCCTCTACGCCTCGAAGCTCGTGAGCTACGCCCAGGGCATCGACATGCTCACGTCCGCGGCGAAGGAGTACGGCTGGGAGCTCAAGCTCGACGAGATCGCCTCGCTGTGGCGTGCCGGTTGCATCATCCGCGCAGAACTGCTCGACGACATCATGAAGGCCTATGCAGTGGCCGACGAGCGTCCCGCCAACCTCCTGCTCGCACCGGCGTTCACCGAGGCCATCGCCGGCGCGGTCCCGGCCTGGCGCCGGGTGGTCGCGACCGCCGTGCAGCTGGGCATCCCCGTTCCGGTCTTCTCCGCGTCGCTGGCCTACTACGACGGCCTGCGCCGCACGCGCCTGCCGGCCGCGCTCACCCAGGGCCTGCGCGACCTCTTCGGCGCGCACACCTACAACCGCGTCGACACCGAGGGCACGTTCCACACCCTGTGGGGCGAGGACAAGTCCGAGATCGAAGCCGTCGACACCCACTGACGGCACCCCGAACGCAGGGAAGCCCCGGACCGTGGTCCGGGGCTTCCCTGCGTTCGGGTCAGATGTAGATGGCGGGGTCCACGTACTCCGCGGGGTCGACCGCCGGCTGCGTCTCGCGCCGCGAATCGCGGTGGCGGAACGTCGCCGGGATGCCCGTCACGATCGAGTCGGGCGGAGTGTCCTTCACGACGACGGCGTTCGCGCCGACAGCGCTGCCGGCACCGATGGTGATCGGACCCAGCACCTTCGCGCCCGCACCGATGGTGACGCGGTCCCCGATCGTGGGATGGCGCTTCACCTTCTCGAGCGAGCGTCCGCCGAGGGTCACACCCTGGTAGAGCATGACGTCGTCGCCGATCTCTGCGGTGCCGCCGATCACGATCCCCATGCCGTGGTCGATGAAGAACCGGCGCCCGATGGTGGCCGCAGGGTGGATCTCGACCCCGGTGAGGGCGCGCGCGAGCTGCGCCAGGGCACGCGCCGGGAAGCGCAGCTTCTCGTTCCGCCACATGCGGTGGGTGAGGCGGTGCATCCAGATGGCGTGGAGCCCGGAGTACACGACGGTGTTCTCGAAGGAGCCGCGGGCAGCCGGATCGTGGGTGCGCGCGGTCTCGAGGTCCTCGCGCAGTCGTTCTAGAAAGCTCACCGGCTACCTTCTCGTGGGGGTGTCATGGGGTTCAGCAGTGTCGGAGGGTCCTCCGCGGCGGGATCAGCCGCGGATGTCGTCGAAGAGCACCGTGGAGATGTAGCGCTCGCCGAAGTCGCAGACAACAGCCACGATGAGTTTACCGGCGTTCTCCGGGCGCTTCGCGAGTTCGAGGGCGGCCCAGACGATCGCCCCCGACGAGATGCCGCCGAGGATGCCCTCCTGGGTGCCGAGCGCGCGTGCCACCCGTACGGAGTCCTCGACGGTCGCGTCGAGCACCTCGTCGTAGATGTCGCGGTCGAGGTTCTCGGGGACGAAGTTCGCGCCGAGGCCCTGGATCTTGTGGGGACCCGGTGCGCCACCGTTGAGGATGGGGGAGTCGGCGGGCTCGACGACGACGATCTGCACGCCGGGCTTGCGCTCCTTCAGCACCTGGCCCACTCCGGTGATGGTGCCACCGGTGCCGACGCCCGCGACGAAGATGTCCACCTCGCCGTCGGTGTCCTCCCAGACCTCCTCGGCCGTGGTGGCACGGTGGATGGCCGGGTTCGCGGCATTGGCGAACTGCTGTGCCCAGATGGCGTTCTTTGTCGTCGCGACGATGTCCTTCGCGCGCTCGACGGCGCCGCGCATCCCTTCGGAGCCCGGCGTCAGGACGATCTCGGCGCCGTAGGCCCGCAGCATCACACGGCGTTCGGTGGACATGGTCTCCGGCATGGTCAGCACGACCTTGTAGCCGCGTGCGGCACCGACCATGGCGAGGGCGATGCCGGTGTTCCCCGAGGTCCCCTCGACGATCGTGCCACCCGGGCGAAGCGCGCCGGCCTTCTCCGCCGCGTCGATGATGGCCACGCCGATGCGGTCCTTGACGCTGTTGGCAGGGTTGTAGAACTCGAGCTTGACGGCTACCTGAGCATCCAGCCCTTCGGTCAGGCGGTTGAGGCGGACGAGAGGGGTCCGTCCCACCAGCTGGGTGACGTCGTCGTAGATCTTTGCCATGCGCGGGAGCCTGCCTGTTCGGGGGTGGAGGGATGCGGCGTCGGTCGGGGCACTGTCAGGGACTGCCCGGGACCGACGGCGGTCAGCTTAACGGGTGGGGTCCGGTGAGCCTACGCGGCGAGCCACTGGGCGTAATATTTCCGGGCCTTCGACAGCTTGGGGTTGATGATCACCTGGCAGTAGCCCTGCTCGGGGTGCTTCGCGTAGTAGTTCTGGTGCCAGTCCTCCGCCACGTGGAACTCCGGGAGCCTGCTGACCTCGGTCACGATCGGGTTCTTCCAGTTCTGCTGGTTGCGGCTGATCGCGTCCTCGAACAGTGCCTTCTGCTCGGCGTCCTGGTAGTACATGACGCTGCGGTACTGCGTGCCGACGTCGTAGCCCTGCCGGTTCAGCGTGGTGGGGTCATGGGACACGAAGAACATGTCGAGGATGACGTCCTCCGGGATCACGGACTCGTCGAACGCCACCGCGACCACCTCGGCGTGACCGGTCATGCCGGAGCAGACGGAGTCGTAATCGGGGTGCTTCGTGTGGCCTCCCGTGTAGCCGGACACCACTTCGGTGACACCGCGGGTCTTCTGGTAAAGGGCATCGAGGCACCAGAAACAGCCCCCTCCAAGCACGAAAGTCTCCATGTCCTTGTCAATGCGTGGCACGCTCCGATGATTCCCGGTGCCGATCAGCCCCCAGCGGACGGTGCTGAGTTGGAGGGGCCGCCGGCGGCGGGTATTACTGGTGTCATGGAACAGCACGAGCACGGCCGCGGTGTCGCTCCGTCCGGCACTGCGTGGGCCTCCCGCAAGGGCGACGGTGCCGCGCAGGGAGTCCCGGCGCCGACCGTGGGAGACGTCCTCCGTGCCATCGAGGAGTTGTGGCCGGAGAGCCTCGCCGAGGGCTGGGACGCGGTCGGGCTCGTCGCGGGCCGGTCGGGGAACCGGGCGGCGAAGATCCTGTTCACCGTCGATCCCACCGCTGCCGTCCTGGACGAGGCGCTGGGCTGGGGAGCCACGATGATCGTCTCCCACCATCCCCTCCTGCTGAAGCCCGTCTCCTCCGTCGCCGCGTCCGGCTTCAAGGGCGAGGCGGTCCATCGCCTGATCGAGGCAGGGTGCGCCCTGGTCACCGTCCACACCAACGGGGACAGCGCCGTCGGCGGCGTGTCCGACGTCCTGGCGGACGCCCTCGGGCTGCGTGATGTCGAGCCCCTGGTTCCCGCTGCGGACGGGCTGCCGGAGGAAGGAATCGGGCGCGTCGGGGACCTCGAGGAACCGGTAGCGCTCGGGGCCTTCGCGGAGGCGGTCTTCTCCATCCTGCCGGCCGTCGCCGGTGGCGTGCGGGTCGCCGGGGACAAGGACGCGCTGGTCCGCCGGATCGCGGTGTGCGGAGGCGCGGGAGACTCCCTGTTCGAGCACGTCCGGGCCAGCCATGCCGACGTCTACGTGACGGCCGACCTGAGGCACCATCCTGCCTCCGAAGTGAGGGAGGCGGCCGCCGGCGGTACCCCCTACCTCGTGGACGTCTCCCACTTCGGCAGTGAATGGCTGTGGCTCACGCCCGCCGCCGACGCCCTGGGCACGATGCTCTCCGACCAGGGCTTCGCGACCGACATCCGGGTCAGCGGGGTCAACACCGACCCGTGGGACTTCGTCCTCACTCCCGGTCACTGACGACCGGGAAGGGCGCCGTGGCCTAGGCTGGGACGACGCCCACGCCCGCTCGTCGTGCCCCGTCCGTCCCATCTGGAGGTTAATCGTGGCCAAGGCTGCACCCGAGGAACAACTCCGCCTGCTCGACCTGCAGGCCCTCGATTCGACCCTCAACAAACTCACACGGCAGGCCGCTGCTGCGCGCGGCAATCCCGAGCTCGGCGTCGTCGCCGCCCGGGTCAGTGAGGTCGACGGCGAGCTCGTGCGCGCCACCACCGAGCTGGGCGACCTCCAGCGCGAACTGACGCGTGCGGAGGACGAGGTGCAGTCGGTCGTGAACCGGCTGGAGCGGGACGAGAAGCGGCTGAACAGCGGTACCGGCACCTCGAAGGACCTGACGGCGCTGCAGCACGAGGTCGCATCCCTGACGAAGCGGCGCTCGGACCTCGAAGACGTCGAGCTGGACGTCATGGAACGGGTGGAGGCGGCACGCACCGCGCAGGCCGAGGTGCAGGGCCGCACGGATGCGGTCCGTGCCGAGCTCCGCGCCCTCGAGGAGGCACGCGACATCGAGCTCGCCGACATCGAGCTGCAGCGGGTCGACGTGCAGGCACGCCGCAACGAGCTCGCCTCGACGTTCGATTCCGGGCTCCTGGCCATCTATGAGCGGATCCTCGCCAAGCGCGGCGTCGGTGCCGCCCGCCTGTTCCACGGCAAGTCCGAGGGGTCCGGGATGCAGCTGAGTCCGGGTGACCTCGCCGACATCTCCGGTGCGGCACCCGACGACGTCGTGCTCTGCCCCGACTCCGGGTGCATCCTGGTCCGTTCCGGTGACTGGGGGAACCAGTAGCCGTGACGGAACAGCAGTTGTTCGACCCCCATGCACGCGACGACCAGGCGACGGCGGGTGCGCCCACGCGACTCGTCGTCGAGGCGGACGGCGGGTCCCGTGGCAACCCCGGGCATGCCGGGTACGGTGCCCTTGTCCGCGATCCCGACACCGGCCGGATCCTGGTCGAGAAGGCCGCCTACATCGGCAAGGCCTCGAACAACGTCGCCGAGTACTCCGGCCTCGTCTCGGGACTGGAACTGGCACGCGAGATCAACCCCGGCGCGTCCGTGCACGTGAAGATGGACTCCAAGCTCGTGGTCGAGCAGATGTCCGGGCGGTGGCAGATCAAGCACGCCGACATGCGCGTGCTCGCCGCCAAGGCGCGGAAGGTCCTGGATCCCCGTCGGGTGACCTACGAATGGATCCCGCGCGAACGCAACAAGGACGCCGACCGGCTCTCCAACGAGGCGATGGACGCCGGCATGGCCGGCGTCGAGTGGAAGCCGCGCGCTGCGGCGAAATCCGCTGCGGAACCGGAGGCCGCCGCATCGGAGGAGCTGCCGCGACCGGCGGGCAGGCTCCACCACCTCGAGGTGTGGACCCAGGATCTCGCTTCCGCGGAGAAGAGCCTGGGCTGGCTGCTCGAACGGCTGGGCTTCCCGCGCGGGGAAGCCTGGAAGGACGGTGTCCGCTATGGCTCCGACGAGTTCTACGTCGTCCTGGAGAGCGGACCCGACGTGGTGCCGGGCGGTTCCGACCGCCGTCGTCCCGGGGTGAACCACCTCGCGTTCCGTGCCGGGTCCAGGGCCGACGTCGACCTGCTGGCGCGCCGCGCGGCAAGCCACGGGTGGTCGCTGATGTTCGCGGACCGGCACCCGTTCGCCGGCGGACCGGACCACTACGCGGCCTACCTCGAGAACGCCGAGGGCTTCGAAGTGGAGCTGGTCGCGGACTGAGGCTCAGTCGAGCACGATGTCGAGCTGGGCCGGTCTGCGCGCGGTCGCCGGTACGAGCTCCGCCGTCCACTTCTCGCGGGCTGCCCGGAGCAGGGCCTCGGGCGTCGCCGGTGCCGCTCCCCGCCGCGTCAGCAGGTGGCGGGCCAGTTCGCCGCGCGTGTGCTTCGCGAAGTGGGAGACGACCGTGCGCTTGCCGCCGCGCACCTGGAACACGTTGACCGCGGCACTCTGCAGCGGTGGGGGAGCCCAGGCCGCGGCGTAGGTGCTCGACCGGCAGTCGACGACCAGCCCGGTTCCCGCGTGCTGCGCCAGGGCGTCACCGAGGTGCTTCCGCCAGTAGCCTGCGAGCCGCCCCGTGCCCGGCAGGTCCACCGACATCGACAGCCGGTACGCAGGGATCGGGTCGCCGAACCCGATGGCGCCCCACAGTGCGGAGACGACGACGCACCACTCGCGGGCCTTGCGCTTCTGCACCGGCGTCAAACCGGCGTACCCGAGGGCGTCGTAGAGGACTCCTGCGTAGACGTCGTGGGCCGGAGCGGCGGGGGCGACGTCGAGCACCAGATTCCGGGCCACATCGGCGGCCAGGGACTCCCCGACGCCGAGCACCGCATGCGCGTCGTCCGCACCGCTGGCGTCCTTCAGGGCGGCGAGGACCGTCCGGCGGGCGGGATTAAGTTCGGGGAAGTGCAGGTTGTCCAGCCGCACCGGGCCGCCCCTGCGGGCGGCGGACTTACCTTCGGACGGGGGAAGCAGGATCAGCACCGATCCACTGTACCCAACCCGTGCAGCCCTTGGCCCCGTGCACCCGGCTCCCGGCCGGGCCGCCTAGAATGGTTCCTGGATGGGTCGACCAGGCGGCCGCGTTGGACGGTGTCCGCACCGCTCCACCGAGGAACGTCCGGGCTCCGCAGGGCAGGGTGGTGGGTAACGCCCACTCGGGGTAACCCGCAGGCCAGTGCCACAGAAAAGAGACCGCTGACCGCTGAAGGCTTCGGTCCTCACGGTCAGTAAGGGTGAAAAGGCGGTGTAAGAGACCACCAGCATGCCGGGTGACCGGCATGGCTCGGTAAACCCCACCCGGAGCAAGGCCAGACAGTGCGCGTTCGAGGGCTGCCCGCCCGAGTGCACGGGTAGGCCGCTGGAGGGCGTCGGCAACGGCGTTCGTAGATGGATGGCCGCCACTCGCGCGACGGTAACGGCGCGCGATGACAGAACCCGGCGTATCGGTCGACCCATCCCGCACCGGCCCCGATAGAACGCTGATTGCGGCGCCTTCCCCGGGACACCTCCAACGTCTCCGGTCATCGATGAACGGTGCGGAGCCCATCATGGGGTCCACTCGCTCAGAGCGGCGTCCCGCCGAAGGTAGAGCGGGTGACCCGGGTGGCCGTTCTTGGTCCTGCCCCAGCATTTGAGGGTGATGCCGTGGGAGGCTGCCATCGCGTGGACTGCCTTCGCTCGGTGGATGGCGAAGTCGTCAGCTCCCCAGGCTGCGACCATGAAGTCGACGGGAAGTGTCCGCATGCAATGAGTGAGGATCTCGTCATTGCGCGGCCCGATCGGGTCCGCGTGGATGCGGAGGCCTTTAGGATCGGTGGAGCGAAGCGCGAAGAGGTTGATGACGCGGAGTCCGTCCAGACCGAGGGCTCGCGCGTAACCGATGCAGCGCCGGATCGTCGGGAAGTCCTGTCGAGTCGGCGTACCTATGCCGGTCATCTCGGACCCTCGCTTCCGGTCGCGGCCCGGCTATGCACGCCGTGCCGGGCCACTCGCCGGTCGACCTCAGCGCAGTAGCCGCGCTGAGTAAGCAGGTGTCCGCCGTGCGCATTGCAGTGGCGACTACTCGCTCTTTCCGCAGCATTCGGGCGTACAAACAGGGGAGGGGCTTACTCCCGGCAACTCGAGGGAAATGCGGAGATCAATGGAGATCTTGAAGAAGTGCGTCATGGCCGTCACCCGATGTGTGCGTCGGCTGAGAGACAACCTCGTGGTGCTCGCGGGACCCGACGAACTGTCGTACTGACGCGCTCCCTCCCGCACGGCACGACCCGCCGGCGGATACCGAATCGGCAACAGTCGAGCGTCCGGCGCGTCGCACGTTGTTCCGCGCCGCAGGTCGGCCTACTCTATGGGAACCGCCGTGGGTCTCGTACGCAAACGCGACGGTATGAACGGGCCGACCCACTGCTGGGGCTTCGGGGTTGGCCCGTTCACCTCGGTAACGGCCGCGCCAGGGCGGAAAACGGTCCCCCGTACCCGGTCTCAAGAGGTAGGGGGACCGCCCGGCGTCTATAGCCGCCTCTGGAGGTCATCCACAGCGGTACTGCTGGGGAACGACCGCGGGACGGCCTCCACGCTCCATTTTCCGCTTCCCGTCGAGGCTCGGCAATCGGATCGGGCCCCGGTAAGCCAAGGGAGGAATCGGGAACTTTCCGATGGGAGTCCGAATGGTCATTGCCGAAACGAACTATTATCGGTCGTGCTCCTCCGGCGGTCAAGAGCTGCCGAAGTGGAGCCGTGCATTGGACCATTCCGTCCGGAGACGGCACGCCGCCTCGACTAGGGTGATCGGATGAGCGCTGGCGGTACCGGAGACAGACACCTGCTGGTGCGCAACCGCAACTTCCGCGCCCTCATGGTCTCGAGCACCTCGGGCGTGCTCGGGAACGCCGTGGCAGCCGTCGCGCTGCCGGTGATCGCCGCAGTGGAACTGCAGGCCGGCAACTTCGAGGTCGCGGCGCTCGCCGGGATGACCTTCCTTCCCTGGCTCCTCCTCGGCCTCGTCATCGGCGTATGGGTGGACCGGCTGCCCCGGAAGCCGGTGATGCTCGCCTCGCTCGTCGTGCGGGTCCTCGTGCTCGGTCTCCTGCCCCTCGGGTACTGGCTGGGGTTCCTCAGCGTGCCGCTGCTGTTCGGAACGGCATTCGTCGTGGGAGTGACGTCCGTGTTCTTCCAGCTGGCCGACGCCGCCCTGGTGCAGCAGGCCGTGACGCCGAATGAGCTGATGGAGGGCAACGGGCTCATCACCGGTTCCGGGGCCGCGGCCGACGCGGCGGGTCGCTCCGTCGCGGGGTGGCTCACGAGCTCGGCGGGGGCATCGAACTCCCTGCTCGTCCAGGTGGCGACCTCGATCGTGTCCCTCGTCGCCGTCCAGCGCCTCGACGTCAAGGAGGTGGTGCAGCCGCAGAGCGACCGGAGGATCCTGCGGGAGATGTACGACGGCCTGCGGTACACCTTCAGCACGGGCCCCCTGCGGGCCATCCTCTTCAACGCCGCCCTGTGGAACCTCGGCGGCAACATCGTGGCCTCCCTGCTGGTCCTGCTGGTGCTGAGGACGATCGGGGAATCGGAGGTGTGGCTCGGTCTTCTGTTGGCGGCTGCCTCTCTCGGCGGAGCGGTCGGCGGGGTCACCGCCAATGCGCTCGGGGAGCGTTTCGGCTCCGGCCCGCTCTGGCGCTGGTCGATGGTCCCCGGCGTCCTCGGCTATGCCTCGCTCCTGATCCTCACACCCGGGTGGGGGATGACGTGGGGGATCATCGGGATGTTCGTGATGGGCGCGAGTGTCGCCTGGAACATCGTGGTCGGCTCCAGCTTCCGGCAGCGGGTCTGCCCGCCGGGGATGATGGGCCGCCTCGGTGCCGCATCCCGGACGGTGAGCTGGGGGATGCTCGCACTGGCGAGCCTGATCGCCGGCATCCTGGCGGAGACCGTCGGGATCCGCGATGGGATCCTCATCGGCGTCGTCATCGCGTGCGGCGCTCCGCTCGTCGCCCTGCTCGGGCCGCTGCGCCGTGTCCGGCGGCTGGAGGACCTCTCCGAGGCTCCCGTGCCCGCCGACACCGCCGATCGTCTCGGCGCGTCCGAGAACGCCTGACCGGGATGAGCGGGCCCACGCGGGACCGGTGTCCTAGTGGCCGAACGGGTCGGGATCGACGCCGGGCATCCAGGTGAGCCCGGGCACGCCCCACCCGTGGTTCTTGAGGGCTTTCTTGGCCTTCCTGGACTGCCGGTTGTCGAGGCGGTCGACGTACAGCTTCCCGTCCAGGTGGTCGTACTCGTGCTGCATGCACCGGGCGAACCAGCCCGTCGCCTCGAACTCGACCGGGGCTCCGTCGCCGTCGAACCCGGAGACCCGTGCCCAGTCGGCGCGCTTGAGCGGGAACGCCTCCCCGGGGACGGAGAGGCAGCCCTCGGACTCCTCGTCCGGGTCCGGATCGGATCCGGGCACCTTCGAGGTCACGAGCGTCGGATTGACGAGCACGCCGCGCGCGGCGACGCCGTCGTCGTTCTCCATGCCGTAGACGAAGATGCGCAGTCCCACGCCGATCTGCGGCGCCGCGAGGCCCACGCCGTTGGCGACGTCCATGGTCTCGAACATGTCGGCGATCAGCGTGCGCAGCTCGTCGTCGAAGGCCTCGACCGGCTGGGCACGCCGATGGAGGACCGGTTCGCCCGTGATGGTGATGGGGTGGACAGCCATGGGACCTACCTGTTCTGCGTGGGGCGGCCGGCGATCGACCGCCCGATGGACTCGCGCATGATCTCGCTCGTGCCGCCGAAGATGGTCAGCAGCCGCGCGGCCAAAAAGGCCTGCGACACCGGATACTCGAGGATGTAGCCGTAGCCGCCGTGCAGCTGCAGGCACCGGTCCGTGATGGACTTGGCCCGCTCGCTCGCCCACAGCTTGGCCTGCGCGGCGGCCGTGGGGGTGAGCGATCCGGCGTTGAAGGCCAGCACCGCCCGGTCGACGAAGGTCTCGGTCACCTCGACCTCCGTCAGGACATCGGCGAGGACGTGGCGCGTCGCCTGGAAGTCGAGCACACGCTCGCCGAAGGCACTCCGGTCGGTCACGTACCGCACCGTCTGCTCGTAGGAGGCACGTGCGAGGGCTGCGGCCGCGACGGCGATGCCGAGGCGGCCCTGGGGTATCTGTTCGAGGCTGTAGCGGAGACCCTGTCCCACCTCACCGACGAGATCGGCGCCGGGCACGCGCACATTGTCGAAGAACAGTTCGGCGGTGTCGGAGGCCCGCAGCCCCATCTTGTCCAGTTGGCGGCCGGGGGTGTACCCCTCGCCCCTGCGCACCATGAACAGGGAGAAGGAGTCGCTGGAGCCGCGACCCGAGCTGCCGTCCGTGCGGGCGAGGACGAGTGAGGCATCACCGCTGATGCCGTTGCCGATGAAGACCTTCTGTCCTGTGATGAGCCAGTCGTCGCCGTCACGCACCGCCTTGGTGCGGATGCCGCGGAGGTCGCTGCCGGCGCCGGGCTCGGTCCACGCGCAGGACGTCACGATCTCGCCCGAGACCATGCCCGGCAGCCAGCGCTCCTTGAGGTCGTCGGAGCCATGGGCCAGCAGGTGCGGCAGGACGAGGTCGTCATGCAGGTGGAAGGCGAGTCCGACGGCGAGGTGGTTGCTGCGGGCGAATTCCTCGTCGAGCACGGCGCGGAACCGGTAGTCCGGCATCCCCGCGCCGCCGAACTCCTCGGGGACGGCCAGTCCGAGCAGTCCCTGCTCTCCCGCCGCCGTCCACACCGACCGGTCCATCATGTGCTGCTGGTCCCAGCCCGCGTAGTGGGGGGCGACGGCGCGTTCGTTGAATTCGCGGGCGACATCGCGGAAAAGCTCGTGATCTTCTTCGAACACCGTGCGTTCCATCGTTCTTGGTCCTTCGTTGCTGTCGACCGGAGGATCACGCAGACCGTCATGGCTGCCCTCCGGGGCGGGCGTGCTGGGCCGGAAATACATATGCCGTCCCGGACGGTCTCCGGGACGGCATAGGTGGCCAGGGTCTTCCCTGGCAACTGAGGGTGAGTAACGGGGGTTGAACCCGCGACCTCCTGGACCACAACCAGGCGCTCTGCCAACTGAGCTATACCCACCATGTGTCTTCGCCGCCAGCCAGACCGAGGATCTCCGGCCAGGCTGTCTGCGAAAGGCAGCGGATACAAGTTTACACACTTTTTCCCGTGCTCCGGACCGCCGGTGGAGCGCAGGGCGTCAGGGAGCGATCGTGCGGGCGATGGCCTTGCTGGTCGCGGAGTCGGGTCCGGGTGCGGGAACGAAGACGGCGGCGCGGTAGTAGCGCAACTCCCGGATCGAGTCCTCGATGTCGCCCAGGGCGCGGTGCCCACCGGTCTTCGCCGGGGCCTGGAAGTAGGCGCGGGTGTACCAGCGGCGCGCCAGTTCCTTGATGGTCGACACATCGATGATCCGGTAGTGCAGGTGGTCGACGACGCTCGGCATGTCACGCACGAGGAAGTTCCGGTCCGTGCCCACGGAATTGCCGGCGAGCTGGGCCTTGCGCGGCTCCGGCACCCATGTCCGGATGTAGTCGAGGACCTGCTGCTCGGCCTCCGCCATGGGGATCCCGCCGTCGAGCTCCTCGAGCAGGCCCGACGTCGTGTGCATGTTCCGCACGAAGTCGCCCATCTGGGCCAGGGCCTCGGGCGTGGGCTTGATCACCACGTCCACGCCGTCGCCCAGGATGTTGAGCTCGGCGTCGGTGACGAGGACGGCGACCTCGATCAGGGCGTCGTTCACGAGGTCCAGCCCCGTCATCTCGCAGTCGATCCAGACGATGTGTTCACTCGATATCGGCATCCGACCAATGTACCGCCCGGTAGGGACGCTTCCCGGCGGCGGGAACCGCGGTGTCGGCCCACGTGTCGACCCCCCCCGTGTCGGCCCACGCATCGGCGGGCCTGTCGACGGGGATGGGCCCTGTGCCCTTCCCCGGCAGCCCCTGGTGCCGGTGCTAATATTCGAACAGTTCGCTCAGGGCTGCGGGGAGATCTGGGTAACCCTGCTGCTTCCGGCCAGGGCACCGCTCTGCGGTATGCCCGCCGTCCAGCCCCCGGCTGACGGCCTGAGGACATGGGCGTTCCCGCCCCTTCTGCTTGCCGACGATTGGATTTCCCAGATGCCCGCCCAGGTCCCGCTCACCGAGGTCGAGACGCAGCCGGGCCCGCATCATCCCAATGTCGCCGTGGTGCAGGGGTTCATCGGGTCCCTGCTGATGTGGATGGGGTCGCTCGGCGTCGGCTGGCTCTCCCTCGCCTCGGCGGAGCTCCGCCGCAACCCCGTGATCATCTGGCTCCGTTTCGAGCCGGCCGGTGCCGTGCTGTCCGTGCTGCTCCTGGCGCTGGGCGGCATGCTCCTGATCCGGGCGTGGCTCCGGCTGGGCCAGCGGCTCAACGGCTGGTCGGATGAGACCCGCCCGTACCTGCTCCGGGCGATCATCGCGTGGACGATCCCGCTCGCAGCCGCGCTGCCGCTGTTCAGCCGGGACGTCTTCGCCTACATCGCCCAGGGCCAGGTCATGGTGGCCAAGCTGAATCCCTACGTGGACGGCTACTCCCAGATCTCCAACTATCTGCAGATCGGCGCCGACGATCTCTGGGCGCAGAGCCCCACGCCCTACGGGCCGGTCTTCCTCTGGATCGAGGAGGGGATCGTCCGCATCACGGGCGGGCACCCGGACACCTCGATCATCCTGTTCCGGGTCGTCGCCCTCATCGGTGTGGCCCTCTGCGTCTACATCGTCCCGAAACTCGCGCAGCTCCACTCCATCAATCCGAACCGCGCGCTCTGGCTCTCCGTCGCCAACCCGCTGTTCCTGATCAACTTCGTCGCCGCCATCCACAACGATTCCCTGATGATCGGACTCGCACTCGCCGGGCTGTACCTCGCGGCGACGAAGCGGCCGCTCCTGGGCATCCTGCTGATCACCCTGTCCGTCGGCATCAAGCCGATCACCCTGATCTTCCTGCCGTTCGTGGGGCTGATGTGGGCGGGCAAGGGTGCGTCCTGGCCGAGGCGGTTCCTTTACTGGTTCCTCACGGCCGGACTGTCCCTCGGCATCCTGTGGGTCATGGGCCTCGTGAACACCTTCGGGTTCGGCTGGGTGGGTGCGCTCAGCACTCCGGGCAGCGTCTGGATCTGGTACGCGCCGATCGGGTTCATCGGGCTGGTCATCGCGACGCTAGGCGACGCCGTCGGCCTTCCCGGCTGGGACCTCGCCGGCGTGTTCCACACCCTGGCGCGGCTGGGCTCGCTGGTGATCATCGCGCTCCAGATCTTCCGCGGCGACCACAGCCGGCTGGTCCGCCGGCTCGCCATAGCATTCGCGGCCGTCGTCGTCCTCTCGCCGATGATCCAGTCCTGGTACGTGGTGTGGCTCATCCCGCTGTTCGCGGTCACGGGTATCCGGAATGACTGGCAGGTGAAGTTCCTCTACCTCACGGTGGCCTTCTTCATGGTGTATGCCATCACGGACCAGCTGGATATCTTCCCGTACTTCGACCTCAGCCTGATGATGGCACGCCAGGTGGCAGCCGTCGTCGCGCTCGGATTCGCGCTCTACCTCGTCTTCGTGGACCGCAGCACGAAGGTCCTGTTCCGCCGTCGTTACCGCCCGCTGTCACCCGGGCAACTGCGCTGACTTGCCCGCGCAGCGGACCCGCCGTACCGCCCTCCGTCGGATTCCGGCATGCGGTACGGGCGATGAGCGGCAATACTATGCAGATGATTGAAACAGGAACGACGACGTACAGCGGCGAGTTCGAGATCACCGCCTGGGACGCCGAACCCTACTCGGAGCCCGGCAGCACCGGAGAACTGTCACGCGTGCGCGCCGCGAAGGTGTTCGAGGGGGAGATCAGCGGCACGAGCACCGCGGAACTGCTGATGGCCGGGAACGACGTCGGCGCAGGCTATGTTGCGTCGGAACAGTTCGTCGGGACGGTGGGGGACAGGACCGGCTCGATGACCGTCCAGCACTGGGGTGTCGCCGAAGGAGCCGATGCGGCCAGTTCGGGGCACATCATCCCCGGCTCGGGGACGGAGGGACTCCGGGGTATCTCGGGCAAGGCGATCTACTCGCAGGATCCGGACGGCCAGCATCGCCTCGAGCTGAGGGTGGCCTTCGCCGAGGACGAGGCATAGCGGTCCCCACGGCCGCCGTCCGCGGCGCTGGGACGGGCCGGAACGGCCCATAGTAAACTGGACGGACTGCCTCCGTAGCTCAGGGGATAGAGCAGGGGCCTTCTAATCCTCTGGTCGCAGGTTCGAATCCTGCCGGGGGCACGGGAGAAGGGCCGGACACCATGGTGTCCGGCCCTTTCCCGTCCCGCCTGTGATGCTCGGTGGCGGGCGCCCGCCTAGGGGCGGTTGCCCGTGTCGAAGTTCTCGTCGTACACGCGTCCGGCCTCCTGCAGAAGGTCCCCGTGAAGCCTGCCGAGGGGTTTCACGTCGGCGAGCAAGGGCTCGCAATCGGGACCGCGGCCCACGCACGATCCGGTGAGCACCCAGGGGAAGCGCTCCTCGTCCTCCGCCAGATGCCGGTACTGGCAGATCTGCCGTGCCAGCCAGTCCTCCAGGGGCCGCGTCCACCACTCCTCGGGCGTCAGCGGGTTGACGGACAGGCCCGGCAGGGCGAGTCCGCTCTCCCCGTCCCTGCTGTTCGAGTCGCGGTCGGCCTCGAAGCCGCACGAATAACGCAGGTACACCGTCTCCGAGCCCTGGACGAGATCGACCAGCTCGCGGAGCGTGCCGATCATGCGCTGGTGGGTTGCGGTGGCCTGGGGAGGTGATGCGGTGTCCATACCTCCACGCTAGGAATCCCGGTCCGACCGCCTCAAGGAGTAATTGGTACTCCTGCCGGGCTTCCGCTCCGCCCCCCGGTGATCTAGGCGTTGTCCACATAGGACTGGTCCGGCCTCCGCCCCGGTGTCGGCCCCTCGAGACTTGAGCCGGGCGGGAAGGTACCGCCGCCCTCGACACCACCGGAAGGACGAATCATGACCGACATCATCACCGTGCGGGGCTACGTGGCGACCGACGTGCGCCTCACCCTGGCCCAGAGCGGGCTGCCCATCGCAGGATTCCGCATGTGCTCCACCGAACGCCGGTTCGATAAGGAAACCAACGCGTGGGTCGATGGCCACACCAACTGGTATTCCGTCTCGATGTTCCGTCAGCTCGCCACCAACGCCGGAGCGAGCATCAGGAAGGGCGACCGCGTGATCGTCACCGGGCGACTGAAGATCCGCCCGTGGATCAACGCGCAAGGACGGACCGGCACGTCCGTCGAGATCGATGCGGACACCGCCGGCCACGACCTGATGTGGGGCACCGCGAACTTCCGGCGGACAGCCGCCGACCGTTCCGAGGCGCAGCCCGGCGTCGGCGCGGACGAGCAGACGACGGACATCCCGGGGGATGACGGCGTCCCCGACGGAGTCGACGCCGCCACCGGCGAGGTGTACGGCGCTCCCTCCGCCAGAGCGTCCTCGGACGACGATGCAGGACAGCTCGCGGAGGGGGTGGCGGCCGGATCGGGTGGTGGAGCGGACACGGGCAACCGGACCGAGGTGCTGCAGGAGGCGTCCGCGCCGTTCTAGCGTCGCAGGCCGCCCCGAATGGGAGAACACGGTGGGCAACCACTAGCCTTAGACGCATGGCGGAATTCATCTACACAATGACCAAGGCCCGCAAGGCCGTTGGCGACAAAGTCATCCTCGACGACGTCAGCATGTCCTTCTTCCCCGGAGCGAAGATCGGCGTCGTCGGACCGAACGGTGCCGGTAAGTCGACCATCCTGAAGATCATGGCGGGCCTCGACACCCCGTCGAACGGCGAAGCGCGCCTGAGCCCCGGCTACACCGTAGGGATCCTCCTGCAGGAACCGCCCCTGAACGAGGAGAAGACCGTACTCGGCAACGTCCAGGAGGGCGTCGGCGAGATCTACGGGAAGATCCAGCGGTTCAACGAGATCTCCGAGGAGATGGCCAGCCCCGACGCCGACTTCGACACGCTGCTCGACGAGATGGGCAGGCTGCAGGAAGCGATCGATGCCGCCGACGCCTGGGACCTCGACTCCCAGCTCGAGCAGGCCATGGATGCACTGCGCTGCCCGCCGCCGGAGGCCGATGTGCGTGTGCTGTCTGGCGGTGAGCGCCGCCGTGTGGCACTGTGCAAGCTCCTGCTGCAGAAGCCGGATCTCCTGCTCCTCGACGAGCCCACCAACCACCTCGACGCCGAGAGCGTCCTCTGGCTGGAGCAGCACCTGAAGTCCTACGCCGGTGCCGTCCTGGCCGTCACCCACGACCGGTACTTCCTCGACCACGTGGCCGAATGGATCGCGGAGGTGGACCGGGGGCACCTCTACCCCTACGAGGGCAACTACTCGACCTACCTCGAGAAGAAGCGCGCGCGCCTCGAGGTCCAAGGCAAGAAGGACCAGAAGCTGTCGAAGCGTCTCACCGAGGAGCTCGAGTGGGTCCGCTCGAATGCCAAGGGCCGCCAGACGAAGTCCAAGGCACGCCTGAACCGCTACGAGGAGATGGCAGCGGAGGCCGAGCGCACGAGGAAGCTCGATTTCGAGGAGATCCAGATCCCGCCGGGCCCGAGGCTCGGCAGCCAGGTCATCGAAGCGCGCAACCTGCGCAAGGGGTACGACGACCGCGTCCTCATCGACGAACTGTCCTTCTCGCTGCCCCGCAACGGCATCGTCGGCGTCATCGGTCCCAACGGCGTCGGCAAGACCACGCTGTTCAAGACCATCGTGGGCCTCGAGCCCCTCGACGGCGGGGAACTGCGCATCGGCGAATCGGTGAAGATCTCCTACGTCGACCAGTCGCGTGGAGGCATCGACCCCAACAAGTCCCTGTGGGAGGTCGTGTCCGACGGACTCGACTTCATCCAGGTGGGCCAGGTCGAGATGCCGTCCCGCGCCTACGTCTCGGCGTTCGGCTTCAAGGGACCCGACCAGCAGAAGAAGGCGGGCGTGCTCTCCGGCGGTGAGCGCAACCGCCTGAACCTCGCGATGACGCTCAAGCAGGGTGGCAACCTCCTGCTCCTCGACGAGCCGACCAACGACCTCGACGTCGAGACGCTCTCGAGCCTCGAGAACGCACTGCTCGAGTTCCCCGGCTGCGCCGTCGTCGTCTCGCACGACCGCTGGTTCCTCGACCGGGTGGCAACGCACATCCTGTCCTACGAGGGCACCGAGGACGACCCGGACAACTGGTACTGGTTCGAGGGCAACTTCGACGCGTACGAGCAGAACAAGGTGGAGCGGCTCGGACCGGACGCCGCGAAGCCGCACCGCGTCACGCACCGCCGCCTCACCCGCGACTAGGGGCACCGCGACCGGATACGAAGGAGGGACACGGCATCATGCCGTGTCCCTCCTTTGGTATCCGCTTGTATGCGCTCGAATCCGCGCCCTGCAAGCCCGCGGGCACCGGCGGGACCTGGCAGAATCCCTCAGGCGGACGGAATCCTGACCATGCCCTCCTGCGCCACACTGGCCACGAGGTCGCCGCTGCGGTTGTAGATGCGTCCGGCAGCGAGCCCGCGGGCTCCCGACGCGCTGGGGGAGCTCTGGACGTAGAGCAGCCAGTCGTCGACGCGGACCGGGCGATGCCACCACATCGCGTGGTCGAGGCTGGCCACGCTCATGCCGGGCTGGATCCAGCTCAGCCCGTGCGGCCTCAGGATGGACTCCAGGAGGGTGTAGTCACTCGCGTACGCCAGGGCCGCGCGGTGGAGGTCGGGGTCGTCGGGCATCGGCCCGAGGCTGCGCATCCACACAGCGTTCCGTGGCTCCCGCGACCCCTCGTTGGACAGGTACAGGGGAGCGTCGATGTGCCGGATGTCGAATGGACGGTCGAAGGCCCAGGCGCGGGCCACGGGGTGGTCGAAACCGCCGAGGAGATCGACCGTCGAGGGCAGGCTCTCGGGGTCCGGCACGTCCGCCGGCATCGTGTCCTGGTGGACGATCCCGTCATCCGGCTCCTGGAAGGAAGCGATCATCGACAGGATGGGCACGCCGTTCTGGTAGGCGTGCGTGCGGCGCGCCGAGAACGAGCGCCCGTCCCGCAGGCGCTGCACCCCGAACGTGATCGGCTGGTCCGCATCCCCGGCACGCAGGAAGTAGGCGTGCATCGAGTGCACGTCCCGGCTGGGCTCCACGGTGCGCATCGCCGCGACGAGCGACTGCGCGAGCACCTGCCCCCCGAAGACGCGGCGGCTCGGCTGCCGGACCGAGGTCCCGACGAAGATCTCCTCGTCCGTCTGGGCGCCCTCCGCACTGCTGAGGTCGAGGAGGTCCAGGAGCGTCGCCGTCGGATCCTTCCGCGGTCCTCCCTCCGCCGGTGCTTCAGCCGGGGGCGCGTGTTCTGCCATGGTTCGGTGTCTCCTCGTAGGGCGTCTGGTGCAGTGGAGCCCGGCAGCCGCGCGAGGCGGTCCCGGGCATCTTCTGACAGTAGACGCCGTCCTACCGGCGCTCAACATGCCGGTCGCACGACGGCATGGCGTTGCTCACACCGGAGCCTGAACGGGACCTGCGGATCGCTCCGGCCGAGCAGCTTTTGAGAGTATGGCCCTATGTCTCCCGTGCACACCATCCCCCTCCAGCTGCGGTTCGGCGACGAGGACTCCTACGGCCACGTCAACAACGTCCGTTTCCTGCAGTTCCTCGAGGACGCGCGCGTGCTGCTGATGAGCGAGCCCCAGCCCGGCGGGTCGTTCATGGACCTGGTCGATGCCGATCACTTCACGCTCGTGGGCCGGCAGGAGATCGAATACCGGGCCCCGCTGAACTTCAGCACCACACCTGCCGCCGTCGACCTCTGGGTGACCGCCGTCGGCGGCTCCAGCTTCGAACTGGGCTATGCCGTGCGGGACCGCGTGGAGAGCGAGGGAAGCACCACCAGCGCGATCGCTGCGACCACCATGGTGCTGGTCAGCCGGAGCACCGGGCGACCCGTTCGCCTGTCGGAGGCGCAGAAGCGCATCCTTTCCGCCTGGGCCGGCCCTGCCGTCCCGTTCCGCCGTGCGCGCAGCAAGTAGCACCCGGATGACCTCCCCCTTCGTGCGCCTCGCGGACCCGCAGACCGTCGCCGACTTCCGGACCTTCACCGCGCGCGCCAGGGCCAACGACGACGGCGGCATGCGGCTCGTCGCGGCGGGCCCGGTCCTCGCGGCCTATGTCTGCACCCTGCGCCCCACGGTGCTGGGGGAGCCTGTCCCCACGGTTCTCGGCCTGCGCACCATGGCGCTCGCGGCGGACGCGGGCGCCGCGACCGCCGTGGATGTCACGGTGTCCCTGGGATCCGTCCTCGACCGGCTCGCCCGGATGGGGGACACCGACGTCGAGTTCGCCGTGCCGACGGTCACGGCGACGGAGAACTGGGCCGGCGTCCTGCCGCCCCGCTCCGGCTGGGAGCACGCCGGGACCATCGGCTGCGATGCCCTCGACCGGGCTGCGAGGGACGGCATCGGGGAAGTGGCCCGCAGCCTGCCGGACCGGGCGGGCGCCCCGCTCGTGAGCAGCGCCCGGACCGCCGTGTGGGGCCGGGCCCTCGCAGGTGCAGCCGGCGCGGTACCGGCGGGAGCCGCCTTCGGGGCTTTCAGTCTCGGGTTCCTGGAGCCGGGCGGGACGGCGACGCTGCACACGAACGGCCGCTGGTCCCGCCTGAGCACTCGTCGCGGGCACATCCTGGTCCGCGCGGCAGCCATCCTCTAGGGAGCGCACCAGGACGACTCCGGCCACGACCACCAGCGCTCGAGTCCCCGGGACGGGGTCACCTGCGTCCCCGGCGCGGCCGCGAAACTCCGTGCGCGTGCCGTCCCCGGCGCACGGGGACTCAGTCCGCCGCGTTGACCATCGAGTGTGCGGCGCGGTCGAGGTAGTCCCACAGCGTGGCCTCGTGCAGGGGAGCGAGAGCCAGGGCGTCCACGGCGGCACGCATGTGGTGCAACCAGCGGTCCCGCGCCTCGGGGCCGACCCGGAAGGGCATGTGCCGCATGCGCAGCCTGGGGTGTCCACGCTGCTCCCCGTAGGTCTTCGGACCGCCCCAGTACTGCTCGAGGAACAGCAGGAGCCGCTCCTTCGCGGGCCCCAGATCCTCCTCCGGGTACATGGGCCGGAGGACGTCGTCGCCGGCGACGCCGTCGTAGAACGCGTCGACGAGCGTCACGAACGTCGCATGACCGCCGATCGCCTCGTAGAAGTTGTCCGTGTACTGCGGCTGGCTGAACTGCTGCCCCGCCACGACGAGCCGTTCGGCCGGTAACGGGGGACGGACGCCGGAGACCGGGAGCGGGAGGCCGGGAGCGGGAGGTACCTCGCCCTGCGGCCTGTTCTCGCCCGGGGAAGCTGCCCCGTCGTGCTCGCTGGTGCTCATGCCCGTCCCTCCGTAGCAGCGGCAGCGGGCGCTGCCCCTTCGGCCGGCGGTGCCACGTAGTCCCCCTGCGACCGGTTGCCCACCTTCGTGATGTCTCCGTTGCGCACGTACCAGATGGCTCCGTCGGCATCGACCATCCGGGTGATCCGGAGGCCGAGGGACTGTACGACGCCCACCGTGTCTCCCACCTCGATGGTGTCGCCGATCCCGTACTGGTCCTCGATGGTGATGAAGAAGCCGAGGAAGGCGTCACGGATGACCTCCCTGGCACCGAAACCGATCGCGATACCGACGATGCCGACGCTGGCCAGGATGGGACCGATGTTGAAGCCGAGGGTCTCGATGGCCATGAGGATGGCCACGATGGCGATGGTTCCGGCAGCGATGCTCGACATCAGGCCGCCGATCGTCTCGGCCCGCTGCACGCGCCGCGCGCTGTCGAACGGGCGGAGGGCCGGCTGCGCCCACCTGAAGTGCGGCTTCTTGAAGACGCTGTAGCCGTCCTGGACACGCTTGACCGACCGTGCGATGAGGAAGCGGACGACGAGCCACAGGAGGAGGGCGCCGATCAGGATGATGACGGCGCCGATGACCTGGCCGCCGTAGCCGAGGGAGGGAAGGAATGTCATGTTGTCGCTTTCGTGCAGGCGCCCGGGTGAGGTCCGCTCGGGATCATCGGTCGATGACCGGGGCGCGGGGACGCCTTAACAGGCTACAGCGACGGCAGGGCGGTCCCACGAGGTGGTGCGTCCCTTACCCCTGGGCGCCCGCGGTGCTGCTCGAGGGGCCCGCCGAGCTCGGCTCATGGTGCACCGGGAAGTCGAGGGATCGCGCGATGAAGCACAGCCGGTTCGCCTCCGCGTGCAGGGAATCGGCCAGGGCGGTCTGGGCGGCGTCGGCCACCTCCACGTGCGGGTGCAGCGTGATGCCGGTGAACTCCCCGCTGCCGTCGCTGTTCAGGCGCAGCGTGCCGGTCGCTGCGTCCCGGTATCCGGTCACGACGACGCCGGCCTTCACCGCGACATGGAGGTAGGACAGCAGATGGCACTGGGCCACGGCGGTGAGCAGCAGTTGTTCGGGGTTCCACCGGTCCTTCGACCCGTGGAAGGTGGGATCCGCGGTGCCGGCCAGGGATCCGGGCCCGTCGACCTCGATCTCGTGGTCACGGCTGTAGGACCGGTAGCCGGAGGTCCCCGAGCCGAGGTTGCCCGTCCAGCGGACCCGCGCCGAGTAGTGGTGTTCCTGCAGGTTCATGGATCCAACCTAGTACGCGGCGCGGGCCCGGACACGGGGAGGACCGGTGTCCTCCCCGTGCCGGGGCCGCCTACCTGTCCGCGGCCTGCGCCGCGAGTGCGCGCACGACGCCGTCCCGGCTTTCGAGGATCAGGCGCCGCAGCGACGGCGAGTCGGTCCCGAGTCCCGCCAGGAAGGCGTCGGTCCGCTCGAGCGTCGCCGGCGTGGTGAGCAGCGAGGGGTAGAGCCCCACGACGATCTGCTGGGCGATCTCGTGGGTACGGGTGGCCCAGACCTCCTGGATGGACGCGAAGTACCGGTCGACGAACGGTTCGAGGAGGGAGCGGTCATGGACCCGCGTGAACCCGGAGATCATCGAGCGCTGGGTGGCGTTCGGCAGGTCCGTCGCGTCGACGAGTGCCGCCCAGGCCGCTTCCTTCGCCTCCGGGGTCGGCAGTGCGGCCCGGGCCGCTGCTGCCGCGAGCTGCCCGGTGGCCGTCGAGTCGCGGCGCAGTTCCGCGTCGATGCCGGCCTCGCCGGAGCGCCCGCCCACCACGAGGCTGGTGAGCAGCTCCCAGCGCAGGTCCTGGTCCACGGTGAGGCCCTCGGGGACCTGCTCGCCGCTCAGCATCGCCGACACGGTGTCCAGCTGGGATGCCGTGCGGGCGTGCGCCGAGAAGGCCCTCGTGAACTGCAGCTGGGCGTCGGAGCCGGCATCGGCGGCCAGGGCGAGCTCGAGGAGGCTGTCCGCGGCAGCGTCGCCCATCGCCTCGCGGTCGTCGGGGTTGACGTAGAACGCGAGGGTGGAGGCGAGCTGCCGGAGCAGGACCAGGACCACGGAGGAGTCGGACTCCGCCCCGATGTTCTGCAGGACCAGTTCGACGTAGTCGCGGGCGGCCGTCTCGCCGTCGCGGGCGGCGTCCCAGGCCGACGCGAGCACGAGCGTACGGGGGAGGGAGTCGCGGAAGTCCTTCACGTGCCGCACGGAGGTCCTCAGGGAGGCGGGATCGAGGCGGATCTTCGCGTACGCGAGGTCGTCGTCGTTCAGCAGGACGAGCGCCGGGCGCGGGAGGCCCACGAGCTCGGGCACCTCGGTGCGCTCGCCGTCGACGTCGAGCTCGAGGCGGTGGACGCGCACCAGGGCGCCGTCGTCGTCATGGTCGTAGAAACCGACGGCGAGCCGGTGCGGGCGGATGGTCGGGAAGGCCTCGATGGCCGTCTGGAGGATGGCGAACGAGGTGATGGTGCCGTCGTCGTCCGTCTCGAACTCGGGGCGGAGGGTGTTGACGCCGGCGGTCTCGAGCCAGAGGGCCGACCACGCCTGGAGGTCCCTGCCGCTGGCGGCCTCGAGTTCCGAGAGGAGGTCGGCCAGTTCCGTGTTCTGCCAGGAGTGCTTGGCGAAGTACTGCCGCACGCCCTGCATGAACTCCTCCTGCCCCACCCACGCGACCAGTTGCTTGAGGACGGAGGCGCCCTTGGCATAGGTGATGCCGTCGAAGTTCACCTGGACGTCCTCGAGGTCGTTGATCTGCGCGACGATCGGGTGCGTCGAGGGGAGCTGGTCCTGGCGGTACGCCCAGCCCTTCTCGAGGATGGCGAAGGTCGTCCAGGCCTGCTCGAACTCCGTCGCCCTGGCCGCGGCCAGCGTGGACATGAACTCGGCGAAGGACTCGTTCAGCCAGAGGTCGTTCCACCAGCGCATCGTGACGAGGTCGCCGAACCACATGTGGGCGAGTTCGTGCAGGATCGTGATGGCACGCCGCTCGACGGTCGCATCGGGCACCCGCGAGCGGAAGACGTAGGTCTCGACGAACGTGACCGCGCCCGCGTTCTCCATGGCGCCGGCGTTGAACTCGGGGACGAACAGCTGGTCGTACTTCTCGAACGGGTACGGTGCGCCGAACTGCTCCTCGAAGAAGGCGAAGCCCTGCCGCGTCAGCGCGAAGATGTTCTCGGCATCCATGTACTGCATGAGCGACTTCCGGGCGAAGACGCCGAGCGGGATGGTCCTGCCGTCGGAACTCGTCAGCTCGCTGCGCACGGACTGGTACGGGCCCGCGATGAGGGCCGTGACGTAGGACGACAGGACGGGCGTGGGCTCGAAGTACCACGTCGCGCAGGCGCCGCCGTCCGCGCCGGCCCCTGCCTGGACCGGTTCCGGCGTGGTGGTGTTCGAGATGACGTCCCAGTGCGACGGCGCCGTGACGGCGAAGCGGAACGTCGCCTTCAGGTCCGGCTGCTCGAACACGGCGAAGACCCGCCGGGAGTCGGGGACCTCGAACTGGGTGTAGAGGTAGACCTCGCCGTCCACGGGGTCCGTGAAGCGGTGGAGACCCTCGCCCGTGTTCATGTAGAGCATGTCGGCCTCGACGACGAGCCTGTTGGTGGCGGCCAGGACGGGCAGCTGGATCCGGACACCGTCGGCGACCTCCGCCGGGTCCAGTTCCACGCCGTTCAGCTCGACGCGGTGGACCGTGTCCGTCACGGCGTCGATGAACGTCGAGGCGCCCTGCTGCGCGTCGAAGGAGATCACCGTCATCGATCCGAACACGCGGTCGCCGCGGGTCAGGTCGAGGGTGATCTCGTAGGAGTGGACAGTGAGCAGATCGGCGCGTGTACGTGCTTCGTCGCGCGTCAGATTCAGACCGGGCAAGGATCGCCTCCAGGGTGGTGTGCGGGTGCTCGCAGGTGACCGCGGCGTTTCGTATTCTCTCACTCCACCGGGCGCCGGCGTGAGGGTGGCCCGGTGCGCAGCGGGTCCGGACTAGGCTGGAAGGGTCCTGCCACGCTGGGCGGACGTATCCCGCAGCCACCGCCGGCTCTTCCCGGCGCCACGAGAAGGAACCGATCGCCATGCGCGTCCACCTCGCCACCGACCACGCCGGCATGGAGCTGAGCGCCCACCTGCTCTCCCACCTCACGGCGGCCGGCCACGACGTCGTCGACCACGGTCCGACGTCCTACGATCCCGAGGACGACTACCCCTCCTTCTGCATCGACGCCGCGCAGGCCGTCGTCGATGATCGCGCAGCGGGGACCGAGGCGCTCGGGATCGTGCTCGGCGGCTCGGGCAACGGTGAGCAGATCGCAGCGAACAAGGTACGCGGGGTCCGGGCGGCACTCGCCTGGAACCTTGACACGGCGCGCCTCGCACGCCAGCACAACGACGCGAACGTCATCGCCGTCGGCGGCCGCCAGCACTCCGTGGAGGAAGCCACCGGGATCATCGAGGCCTTCCTCGCCGAGCCGTTCAGCGGCGCCGAACGGCACAGCCGCCGGATCGGCCAGATCGCGCGCTACGAGGAGACGGGCAGCGTTGCCTGAGGGCCACTCGGTCCACCGGCTGGCGCAACAGTTCTCGTCCGTCTTCGTCGGCGAGACGCTGGCCGTGTCCAGTCCGCAGGGCCGCTTCGCCGCGGGCGCGGCGCAACTCGACGGCGGCACCCTGCTCAGCGCCCTCGCCCACGGGAAGCAGCTGTTCCTGCGCTTCGACAACGGCCGCGTGCTGCGCGTGCACCTCGGGCTGTACGGCGCGTGGACCTTCGGCGGGGACGCCACATTCCGTGGGGCCTCGAGCATCGGAGCGCCCCGCCGCGTGGGGGAGTCCGAGCAGCCGTCGGAGGGCGGTCCGACGGCGTATGCGGGACCACCGGAACCCGTGGGCGCTGTGCGTGTCCGGTTCGTGTCCGAGCACGGCTGGGCCGACCTCCGCGGGCCGACCGCCTGCGAGGTGATCACGACAGCTGAGGAGACGACGGCCCGCGCGAAGCTCGGCCCGGATCCGCTCCAGCCCCGGCCCGACGGGTCGGCCTTCGTCGCGAAGGTCCTGTCGAGCATCACGCCCGTCGGGATCCAGCTCATGAACCAGGCGGTCATCGCGGGGATCGGCAACATCTACCGCGCCGAGGTGCTGTTCCTGCAGGGCATCAACCCCTGGCGCCCGGGGAAGCAGCTGAGGGAGGACGAAGCGCTGGGGATCTGGGCCGACACCGTCCGGCTGATGAGGGACGGCGTGCGCGAGGGCCGCATCATCACGACGACGGTCGAGGCCCGTAACGGGAGGCCGAAGCGATCGGCTCCGAACTACGTCTACAAGAGGACGGGCGAGCCCTGCCGCCGGTGCGGGACCACGGTCCTCAGTGCGGAGATGGCCGCGCGCACCGTCTACTGGTGCCCGTCCTGCCAGCCGGACTGACGCCCCCGCGGCCGCCAGGCGGTGTGCTCGAAGCGGTGTGCTTAAACAGGAACACCCGGACGAGGAGTCCGGGTGGGCCGCTTCACAGCGGAAGGAGAGGGGATGACGGGAATCGAACCCGCGTAATCAGTTTGGAAGACTGAGGCTTTACCATTAAGCTACATCCCCGCAGCGGGCCCCTTTCGGGACCCCGTGGAACGCATATAACTACACCACAGCTGCCGCGCGATCGCCAAATGTGCGCGGTGGACGTAAAGGTGCGTAGACTGACACTCGCACTTACGGGGTGTAGCTCAGCTTGGTAGAGCGCCTGCTTTGGGAGCAGGAAGTCGCAGGTTCAACTCCTGTCACCCCGACTCTGTCGTGTGATGAGGAAAGTGCCTCCGCTGCAGAACCAATCCCAATCATCTCAGGAGTCCTACGCTGTGAAGAGCGCTGTTGAAACCCTTTCCCCCACCCGGGTGAAGCTGAACGTCGAGGTTCCCTTCGAGGAACTGAAGCCCAGCATCGACGAGGCCTACAAGACCATCGCCACCCAGGTCCAGGTTCCAGGGTTCCGCAAGGGCAAGGTTCCGCAGCAGCTCATCGACCAGCGTGTCGGCCGCGGCTACGTGATCGAGACCGCCATCAACGACGGCCTGAACGGTTTCTACCAGAGCGCCGTGCAGGAGACGGGAATTCGTCCCCTCAGCCGCCCCGAGGTCGAGATCACCGAGGTCCCCGATCCTGCGAAGAAGGACGGCCAGCTCACCTTCACCGTGGAACTGGATGTCCGTCCCGAGATCGAGCTGCCCGACTACAAGGGCATCGAAGTCACCGTCGAACCCGTCGAGGCGTCCGACGAGGACATCGAGAAGGCGATGGACGAGCTGCGCGGGCGCTTCGGCACTCTGGCCGCCGTCGACCGCCCCGCGAAGGACGGCGACTTCCTCACGATCGACCTGACCGCAGCGGTCGACGGCGAAGAGGTTGACTCGGCACAGGACCTGTCCTACCAGATCGGCTCCGGCACGATGCTCGAAGGCATGGACGAGGCCGTCACCGGGTTGTCCACGGACGAGACCGCGATCTTCGAGACCAAGCTCGCCGGTGGTGAGCACGCCGGCGCCGACGCCCAGGTCACCGTGCTCGTCAAGGCCGTCAAGGAGCGCGAGCTCCCCGCCGTCGACGACGAATTCGCCCAGCTCGCCTCCGAGTTCGACACCGCCGAGGAACTGCGGGCCGACCTCGCCAAGCAGGCCTCCGAGTCCAAGCTCATGGACCAGGGCGTCGAGGCGCGCGACAAGGTGCTCGACCGTCTCGTCGAGCTCGTCGCCGTGCCCGTCCCGGCCAGCGTCGTCGAAGAGCAGCTGGAGCAGCACTTCAACGGTGAGAACGCCCACAGCGCCGGCGAGGACCACGACACCGAGGAGCACCGAGCCGAGGTCCGCACCAACACGGAGCGCGCCTTCCAGAACGAGGTCATCCTCGACGCCGTCGCCGAGAAGGAAGAGGTCGGCGTCAGCCAGAGCGAGCTGATCGACTACATCGTCTCCACCGCCGGCCAGTACGGCATGGAGCCGAACCAGTTCGCCCAGATGCTGGACCAGAGCGGTCAGGTCCCGATGATCGTCGGAGAAGTCCGCCGCCGCAAGGCCCTCGCCAAGGTCCTCGAGTACGCCACGGTCACCGATACCAGCGGTGCCGCCGTCGACCTGAGCGAATTCGTCCGTCCCGCCGGGGACGACGCCGAGACGATCACCGTCGACGACGTCGAGACCGAGCAGGACGCCGTCGAGGGCATCGAGGCCGGCGAGTCCGAGACCGTTGAGGCTCCCGAGGCCGCTGAGGCTCCCGAGGCTTCCGACGCCGCCGAGGCTCCGGAGGCAGCCGAAGAGGCCGAGACCGAAGCAGCTCCGAAGAAGAAGGCACCCAAGAAGAAGGCCGCCACGAAGTAGCCTTCCTCCGCAGCGCCGACAGCGGTGCCGCAGCCTCCGGGCGGCGGCACCGCTGTCTCGTTAAGCGCCGCCGGAGCCGTTTCCAGGCCCCCGCGAAGCGGCTCCCGGGACCCCGCCCGCCACCGTGCGCCGTCAGCGAACAGTTCGCGGTGCGGGAGCAATTCACCGCCGCAGCGGGTTAGTGTCCAAGGAGAGACAAACGGACGGGTCGGCCGAAGTGGCAGCGGCCCGCCAGAGTGAGAGGTTAACGCAATGGCAACCGAACCAAGTACCCCGAGCATGGCCGGTCCCGAGATGGGCGGACGTGACGAGTACATCTACACCCGGCTCCTCAAGGAGCGCATCATCTGGCTCGGTTCCGAGGTCCGCGACGACAACGCGAACGCCATCTGCTCGCAGCTGCTCCTGCTGTCGGCCGAGGACCCCGAGCGCGACATCTTCCTCTACATCAACTCCCCGGGCGGCTCCGTGACCGCGGGCATGGCCATCTACGACACGATGCAGTTCATCCCGAACGACGTCGTCACCGTCGCCACGGGCCTCGCCGCCTCCATGGGGCAGTTCCTGCTGTCCTCGGGCACGAAGGGCAAGCGGTACGCGACGCCCCACGCCCGCATCCTGATGCACCAGCCCTCCGGCGGTATCGGCGGAACGGCCACCGACATCCGCATCCAGGCAGAACTCATCCTCCACATGAAGCGCGTCATGGCCGAACTCACGGCGGAGCAGACGGGCCAGACCGTCGAGACGATCCTCAAGGACAACGACCGCGACAAGTGGTTCACAGCCCAGGAGGCCCTCGACTACGGCTTCTTCGACCACATCTCCGCGCACTCGGGCTCCGTCGCCGGCGGCGGCGGCACCGAGCAGAACGCGTAGTCCGCAGCAGCCTTCCACCAGTCGTCCTACAGGAGACACCATGAACCACGATTTCCAGGCAGCAGCGGGATCCACGGCGCAGAACCTGCCGACCAGCCGCTACATCCTTCCCCAGTTCGAAGAGCGCACGCCGTACGGCTTCAAGCGCCAGGACCCGTACACGAAGCTGTTCGAGGACCGCATCATCTTCCTCGGCACGCAGGTCGACGACGCGTCCGCGGACGACGTCATGGCGCAGCTGCTCGTGCTCGAGTCCACGGACCCCGAGCGCGACATCACCCTGTACATCAACTCGCCCGGCGGATCCTTCACTGCGATGACGGCGATCTACGACACCATGCAGTTCATCCGGCCCGAGGTGCAGACCGTGTGCCTCGGCCAGGCTGCCAGCGCCGCGGCCGTCCTGTTGGCTGCAGGCGCACCCGGCAAGCGCCTCGCGCTGCCGAACGCGCGCGTGCTGATCCACCAGCCCGCGCTGTCCGGCGGCCAGGGCGGGCAGGCCTCCGACCTGGAGATCCAGGCCAACGAGGTCATGCGCATGCGCACCTGGCTCGAGGACACGCTGGCACTGCACTCGGGCCGCACGGCCGAGCAGGTCAACATCGACATCGAGCGCGACAAGATCCTCACCGCCGCCGACGCCGTCGAGTACGGCCTGGTGGACGAGGTCCTGACCTCGCGCAAGATCACCCCGCCGAAGATCAACACGCCGTAGTCGGCAGGGCGGATCCGATGGCCCAGGGGGCCGCCGGATCCGCCCGATCGTCCGGTCATCGCCCGTGGCGCCGCAAGGCACCACGGGCATTTTGATACCGGCTACCACGGCCATGTGGCCTAGAGTGGTTCTAGCAATCGCGTAATACCTAAGGGGATTGAACCATGGCTCGCATTGGTGAGAGCACGGATCTGCTCAAGTGCTCCTTCTGCGGGAAGAGCCAGAAGCAGGTGCGGAAGCTGATTGCCGGCCCCGGCGTGTACATCTGTGACGAGTGCATCGACCTGTGCAACGAGATCATCGAGGAGGAGCTCTCCGAGGTGGCCGATCTCGGTACGTTCGAGCTGCCCAAGCCCCGTGAGATCTTCGACTTCCTGCAGGAGTACGTGGTGGGCCAGGAGCCCGCGAAGCGTTCCCTCGCCGTCGCCGTCTACAACCACTACAAGCGCATCCAGTCCGGCAGCGGTCCGCGTGCGGCGGGAACCCTCGCCGACGCGGCCGAGACCGAGGACGTGGAGATCGCCAAGTCGAACATCCTGCTGATCGGCCCCACCGGGTGCGGCAAGACCTACCTCGCCCAGACCCTGGCGCGCAGGCTGAACGTCCCGTTCGCCGTGGCCGATGCGACGGCACTGACGGAGGCCGGTTATGTGGGCGAGGACGTCGAGAACATCCTCCTCAAGCTCATCCAGGCCGCCGACTACGACGTGAAGAAGGCCGAGCAGGGCATCATCTACATCGACGAGATCGACAAGATCTCCCGCAAGAGCGAGAACCCCTCGATCACGCGCGACGTCTCCGGCGAGGGCGTCCAGCAGGCGCTGCTGAAGATCCTCGAGGGCACGGTGGCGTCGGTGCCGCCGCAGGGTGGGCGCAAGCACCCGCACCAGGAATTCATCCAGATCGACACCACGAACGTGCTGTTCATCGTGGCCGGGGCGTTCGCGGGGCTCGAGGAGATCATCGGGTCCCGGGCGGGACGGAAGGGCATCGGCTTCGGCGCGCCGCTGAGCTCCCTCAAGAACGAGGAGGCGAGCTACGGCGATGTCATGCCGGAGGACCTGCTGAAGTTCGGGCTGATCCCCGAGTTCATCGGCCGACTGCCCGTCATCACCACCGTCACCCACCTGGACCGTCCGGCGCTCATGCAGATCCTGACGGAGCCGAAGAACGCGCTGATGAAGCAGTACCAGAAGATGTTCCTGCTGGACGGGGTCGAGCTCGTCTTCGAACCGAAGGCGCTCGAGGCCATCGCCGACCTCGCCCTCGACCGCGGCACGGGCGCCCGGGGACTGCGAGCCATCATGGAGGAGGTCCTCCTCCCCGTCATGTTCGACCTGCCGAGCCGCGAGGACATCGCCACCGTGGTCATCACGGACGACGTCGTCGCCAAGCGGGCGGAGCCCACGCTCATCTCGCACGAAGTGGTCGCGAAGCGGCGGAACAAGTCGGCCTGACCCCGCGGCGGACAGCGATCCGACAGGAAAGAAGGCCCGGCCGATCGGCCGGGCCTTTCCTGTGTCCTCAGGCCGTGGCGCCCGCGGTGGCTCCGGCGTCCGCCTGCGGGTAGCTCGGTGGGTGGACGGCTGCCATCTCCTCCATGACGCGGACGACCTGGCAGCTGTAGCCGAACTCGTTGTCGTACCAGACGTAGAGGACGAGGTGGATGTCCTCGGAGATGGTCGCGAGGCCGTCGACGATGCCGGCGCGGCGGGAGCCGACGAAGTCGGTGGAGACGACCTCGGGGCTGTCGATGTAGTCGACCTGCTTGCGCATGCCCGAGTGCAGGGACATCTCCCGCAGGTAGGTGTTGACCTCCTCCTTGGTGGTGCCCTGTCCGAGGGTGAGGTTCAGGATCGCGATGGAGACGTCCGGGGTGGGCACGCGGATGGAGCTGCCGGTGAGCTTGCCCGCGAGTTCGGGCAGGGCCTTGGCGACGGCGGTCGCGGCGCCGGTCTCGGTGAGGACCATGTTCAGGGCCGCGGAGCGGCCCCGGCGGTCGCCCTTGTGGAAGTTGTCGATGAGGTTCTGGTCGTTGGTGAAGGAGTGCACGGTCTCGACGTGGCCGTGCACGACGCCGTAGCGGTCGTTGATGGCCTTCAGGACCGGGGTGATGGCGTTGGTGGTGCAGGACGCCGCGGTGATGATCCGGTCGGTGTCTTCGATGGTGCCGTGGTTGATGCCGTGCACGATGTTCTTCAGTGCGCCTTTGCCGGGTGCGGTGAGCAGGACCTTGGCGACGCCGGTGCTCTCGAGGTGCTGGGAGAGGCCCGCCTCGTCGCGCCAGCGGCCGGTGTTGTCCACGACGAGGGCGTCGGTGATGCCGTAGGCGGTGTAGTCGATGGAGGCCGGGTCGTCGGAGTAGATGACCTGGATGCGGGTGCCGTTGGCGGTGATGGTGTTCGACGCCTCGTCGACCTGGATGGTGCCCTCGAAGGATCCGTGCACGGAGTCGCGGCGCAGCAGGCTGGCGCGTTTGGTGAGGTCGTTGGCGGAGCCGCGGCGGACGACGATCGCGCGCAGGCGCAGGCCGTGACCGCCGCCGGCCTTCTCGATGAGCAGGCGGGCCACGAGCCGGCCGATGCGCCCGAAGCCATAGAGGACCACGTCGGTGCTGGTGCGCTCGTCGTGCCCGCCCTGGCCGACGATGTCGGCGAGCTCGGTGCGCAGGAACTCCTCCAGGGAGCGTTCGTCCCCGGCGGCGGTGGAGGCGTCGTAGGACAGGCGCAGGCGCCCGATGTCGATGGCGGCGGCGCCGAGGTCGAGGTCGGCGAGGATCGCGAGCATGGGGGCGGTATCCTCGAGGCGGAGTTCCTCGGTGGTGATGCGGCGGGCGAAGCGGTGGGCCTTGAGGATGTTCATCGTGGACTTGTTGATGAGGCTGCGTCCGTGGATGCTCGTGACCACGTTGTTCTTCCGGTACAGGCGTCCGATGAGCGGGATCATGGCTTCGGCGAGTTCCTCGCGGTCGAGCCAGCCGTCGTGGGTGTCGGCGGGGGTGTCGGCGTGGTCCTCGGTCCGGTGCTGCTGCAAAACGGCGTCCCTTCCATCACCGGGAAGTCCGGTGCGAACTCATCCAGCCCGATGCGACGCAGGGAGAGCGCCAGGCACCGTCGGCTGGTCGTGTCCTTTCATTAGACCGCCTCCGGCAGCACGGCACCAACTCGGGGCGGAATACGACGTCGACAGGGCGGGTTGCACGGAAGAAGGCTACGGCCTCCCAATCTCAGAAGGAGTACTGCATGAGCGAGTCCACGACCGTCGAGAAGGCCGATTTCTGGTTCGACCCCCTGTGTCCGTTCGCCTGGATCACGTCGCGCTGGATCGGCGAGGTGGAGCAGGTCCGCGACATCTCCGTCGACTGGCACGTCATGAGCCTGTCCGTCCTGAACGAGGGACGTGACCTGCCGGAGGAATACCAGGCCATGATGCTGCAGGGCTGGGGGCCGGTCCGGGTCATCATCGCCGCTGCGGAACTGCACGGGAACGAGTACATCAAGAAGCTGTACGACGCGATGGGCACCCGCATCCACATCGGGCAGGACAAGGACTTCGGGCGGGTCATCCGCGAGTCCCTCGAGGAGGTGGGCCTGCCGGCGGACCTGGCCCGGTTCGCCACCACCGACGAGTACGACGAGAAGCTCCGGGCGTCCCACAAGGACGGCATCGATCGTGTCGGCGACGAGGTCGGCACCCCGGTGGTCGCCTTCAACGGCACGGCGTTCTTCGGTCCGGTCCTGACGAGGATCCCGCGCGGCGAGGAGGCCGGCCGTATCTTCGACGGCGCCGTGCTGCTGTCGGAGTTCCCCGAGTTCTTCGAGCTGAAGCGGTCCCGCACGAAGAGCCCGACGTTCGACTAGTCCGCAGGACAGACGGAAGGGGACCCACCGTACGGTGGGTCCCCTTCCGCGTTCTACGCCCGGGAGGCCTATTCGGCGGGCTGGGCGACCAGTTCGACGTCGGAGACGGCCAGGGTGCCGTCTCCTTCCGCGAAGCGGAGGTCCCTGGCGTTGCCCGCGGCGAGGAGGTCGGACAGCCCGGCACGGACCTGCTCCACCTGCACCGACGGTGCCGTCACGACGGCGGTCTCGACCTCGGTGCGCTGTTTGACCTTCGCCTCGGACTTGGCCTTGCGGATGCCTCCGAGGGCCAACGCGACGGAGGTGAGGACACCGGCGTCGGCGGTGTCCGGCAGGCCGGCCAGCGCGTCCGCGCTCGGCCAGGCCGCCCGGTGGACGGAGCCCTGGCGCCACCAGCTCCAGACCTCCTCGGTGGCGAACGGCAGGAACGGGGCGAACAGGCGCAGCAGGGCATCGAGCGTCGTGGCCAGCGCTGTCTGGACGGACTGCGTGCCCGCGTCCGCGGAGTCCCCGTAGGCACGGTCCTTGACCAGTTCCACGTAGTCGTCGGTGAAGGTCCAGAAGAAGGACTCGGTCAGCTGGAGCGCGCGGGCGTAGTCGTACTTCTCGAACGCCGCGGTCGCCTGGTCGGTCACGGTCCGTAGCTGTGCCAGCAGGGACAGGTCCAGGGCGTTGGAGACGCGCCCGACAGCACCCTCGCCCACCGACGCCTCGGTGACGCCGAGGTTCAGGACGAACTTGGAGGCGTTGAGCAGCTTGATCGCGAGGCGCCGGCCGATCTTCATCTGGTTCACCTCGTACGCGGTGTCCGCGCCGAGCTTGGCGGATGCCGCCCAGTAGCGCACGGCGTCGGCACCGAACTGCTCGAGGACGTCCGTGGGTACCACGACGTTGCCCTTGGACTTGGACATCTTCTTCCGGTCGGGATCGAGGATCCAACCCGAGAGTGCCGCGTGCTTCCACGGCACCGAGTCCTGCAGCGCGTCGGCGCGGACCGCCGTCGAGAACAGCCAGGTCCGGATGATGTCGTGTCCCTGCGGGCGGAGGTCGAAGGGGAAGACCTTGCCGAACAGGTCCTCGTCGCGGGCCCAGCCACCGACGATCTGCGGTGTGAGGGACGAGGTCGCCCAGGTGTCCAGGACGTCGTTGTCGCCGATGAAGCCGCCCGGCTGGTTGCGTGCGGATTCCTCGAAGCCCGGGGCGGGGTCGGCCGCCGGGTCGACCGGGAGGGACTCGAGCGCGGGAACGACGGGATGGTCGTACTCGGGCTCGCCGTCGGCGTCGAGGCGGTACCAGACGGGGACGGGGACCCCGAAGAAGCGCTGCCGGGAGACCAGCCAGTCGCCGTTCAGGCCCTCGATCCAGTTCTCGTAGCGCGAGCGCATGAAGGCAGGGTGGAAGTCGATCTCACGGCCGCGCTGGATCAGTGCGTCCCGCTTGCCGGCGTCGCGTCCGCCGTTGCGGATGTACCACTGGCGGCTGGTCACCACTTCCAGGGGCTTGTCGCCCTTCTCGTAGAAGTTGACCGGGTGCACGATCTTCTTCGGTTCGCCGTCGAGGTCCCCGCTCTCGCGGAGCAGTGCGACGACGGCCTCCTTGGCGCTGAAGATCGTCTTGCCGGCCAGCTGCGCATAGTTCTCGCGGGCGCGCCCGGTGGCGATCCACTCGGGGGTCTCCGAGCGGATGCGCCCGTCGCGACCGACGACCGCTCGGGTCGGCAGCTGCAGCTCGCGCCACCACGTGACGTCGGTCAGGTCGCCGAAGGTGCAGATCATGGCGATGCCGCTGCCCTTGTCGGGCTTCGCGAGGGGGTGCGCCTTGATCTCGACCTCGACGTCGAACAGCGGGGAGGTGACGGTCGTGCCGAAGAGGGGCTGGTAGCGCTCGTCGTCGGGGTGCGCGACGAGGGCGACGCATGCCGGCAGGAGCTCGGGCCGCGTGGTCTCGATGTGGATCTGTCCGCCGTCGGGTGTGGAGAAGGCGATCCGGTGGTAGGCGCCGGGCTGCTCGCGGTCCTCGAGCTCGGCCTGCGCGACGGCGGTACGGAAGGTGACGTCCCACAGGGTGGGCGCTTCGGCGAGGTAGGCGTCCCCGGCCCTCAGGTTCTCGAGGAAGGCGCGCTGCGAGACGGCCCGTGAGGTGTCGTCGATGGTCCGGTAGGTCAGGTCCCAGTCGACCGAGAGGCCGAGCGTGCTGAACAGGTTCTCGAAGACCTTCTCGTCCTCGACCGCCAGCTCCTCGCAGAGCTCGATGAAGGTGCGGCGCGACACCGCGTCGAAGTCGCGCTGGTTCTTGGCCGGCTCGGCGGGCGGCCGGTAGTCGGGGTCGTAGGCGACCGACGGATCGCAGCGCACCCCGTAGTAGTTCTGGACGCGGCGCTCGGTGGGCAGACCGTTGTCGTCCCAGCCCATGGGGTAGAAGACGTTGGCGCCGCGCATGCGCTGGAAGCGGGCGAGGACGTCGGTCTGGGTGTAGGAGAACATGTGCCCGACATGCAGCGATCCCGACGCCGTGGGCGGGGGTGTGTCGATCGAGTACACCTGCTCACGCGTGGTGGCCCGGTCGAAGGAGTAGGTGCCGTCCGTCCGCCATTGGCGGGACAGCCTCTCTTCGAGGCCCTCGAGGGCGGGCTTGTCGGGAACGGAAACGGGCTGGGGTGAGGGCGTGTCTGTGCCCTGGGTCGTATCGGCCATGCCTCCATTGTTCCCTACGGCGGCGGGCCCGCCGTGCGCGGTGCTCCCGCGGCTCAGGCGCCGAACTGTCCGCGCAGCCGGTCGCGCATCGACGCGGACGCCTCGTTGAGGCCGACGACGGCCACCTCCGTGCCGTGGGAGCGGTACTTCTCCGAGACGGCATCGAGGGCGGCGATGGTCGACGCGTCCCACAGGTGCGACCGGCGCAGGTCGATGGTGACGTGGTGGGGGTCCGCCGCGTACTCGAACTGCATGTAGAGGTCGTTGGAGGAGGCGAAGAACAGCTCGCCGTCGATCACGTAGGTGACGCGCCGCTCGCCGTCCACCGTGTCCTCGGTGCGGTCGACGGTGACGAAGTGGGCCACGCGGCGTGCGAAGGCCACCATGGCCACGAGGACACCCACGCCGACGCCGATCGCCAGGTTGTGCGTCCAGACGGTGACGATCACGGTGGCGAGCATGACGGTGGTCTCGCTCCTGGGCATGCGCCTCAGGGTGGCGGGGGTGATGCTGTGCCAGTCGAAGGTGGCGATCGAGACGAAGATCATGACCGCGACGAGCGCGGCCATGGGGATGAGCGCGACGATGTCGCCGAGGGCGACGACGAGGACGAGCAGGAAGATCCCGGCGAGGAACGTCGAGATGCGGGTGCGGGCCCCTGAGGCCTTCACGTTGATCATGGTCTGGCCGATCATGGCGCAGCCGCCCATGCCGCCGAAGAAGCCGGTGATGATGTTCGCGGCACCCTGGCCCCACGACTCGCGGGTCTTGTCGGACCGGGTGTCGGTGATGTCGTCCACGAGCTTGGCGGTCATGAGGGACTCGAGGAGTCCGACGGCGGCGAGCGCCAGGGCGAAGGGAGCGATGATCCGCAGGGTCTCGAGGGTCAGCGGGACGTCGGGGAGGAACAGCGCGGGCAGGCTCTCGGGCAGGTCTCCCTTGTCGCCGACGGTCGGCACGGGCACGCCGGCGAGGATGGTGAACAGTGTCAGGACCACGATCGCGACCAGGGGTGCGGGCACGGCCCTGGTGAGGCGGGGCAGGCCGAAGACGATCAGCAGGCCCACGGCGACCATCGGGTAGACGAGGACGGGGACGCCGAGGAGTTCGGGGACCTGGGACACGAAGATCAGGATGGCGAGGGCGTTCACGAAACCGACCATGACGGAGCGGGGGATGAACCGCATGAGCCGTGCGACGCCGGCGATCCCGAGGATCACCTGGATGAGCCCGCCGAGGATGACGGCCGCGATGAAGTAGTCGAGGCCGTGGCTGTCCACCAGGGGTGCGATGACGAGGGCGACCGCGCCGGTCGCGGCCGAGATCATCGCGGGCCGGCCGCCGAGGAAGGCGATGGAGACCGCCATGGTGAACGACGCGAACAGGCCGAGCCGGGGGTCCACACCGGCGATGATCGAGAACGCGATGGCCTCGGGGATCAGCGCCAGCGCCACGACGAGGCCGGCGAGCACCTCGGTCTTCAGGAGCCGCGGGGTCCGGAGCGCCAGCCTCACCGAGGATCGTTCCCTGGGCGAGAGGGGGGTGTCCGTGATGGTGCGTCCTGCGGATGTCATGGTGCGTCGGTTCCTTCTGGTGGGGCAGCGGAGGGCACAAGAGCGCGGGCCCCGCTCAACGTTACCTGCGCGCGGCCTTCTCCGGGTCGGTCCACCGGAGGCACAGGATCGCCCCGGGATGGCTACAGTGGCCCCATGACCCAGACATCCCCGGCGCCCCTCGGCGCGCCCGCCGACCCGGCCCCCTCCGCCCTGCGCGCCATCGTCACCGGAGCCAGTTCCGGTATCGGCGCGGCGACCGTGCGCGCCCTCCGCCGCGACGGCTGGGACGTCGTCGCGGCAGCCCGCCGGGTGGACCGGCTCGAGGCCCTCGCGGCGGAGACCGGCGCCACGGCCCTCGCCCTGGACGTCACCGACCAGGCGTCCGTCGATGCCTTCACGGCCGCGGCGACCGCCGGCGGCCCCGTGCACGCGCTCGTCAACAATGCCGGCGGAGCCTTCGGGGCCGACCCGGTGGGGCAGTCCGTCATCGAGGACTGGCAGCGGATGTACGACGTCAACGTGCTCGGCTCGATGCGCATGACCCGCGCGCTGCTGCCGGCACTGCGCGACGGGGGCCAGGGCAGCGTCCTGTTCCTGACCTCCACCGCCGCGCTCGCGGCCTACGAGGGGGGAGCCGGGTACTGCGGCGTGAAGGCCGCACAGGAGTCGATGGCGCGTTCGCTGCGGCTGGAGGAGGCCGGGAACAACATCCGGGTCATCGAGGTGTCCCCGGGCATGGTGCGCACGGAGGAGTTCTCGCTCAACCGACTCGGCGGGAACCAGGGTGCAGCGGACAGGGTCTACGAGGGCGTGGAGTACCCGCTGACGGCCGAGGACGTCGCCGATGCCGTGGCCTTCACCCTCAACGTGCCCCATCACATGAACATCGACCAGCTCGTCCTGCGCCCGCTGGCCCAGGCGGCGAACCACAAGGTGCTCCGCTCCACCACCTGATCGAAAGTACTTGCCAATCCGGAAAGTAGTTGCGATAGTGGTTCCATCAGCAACTACTCGGAAGGGGCACGACGATGAGCGATACCACGAAGACCGGTCACCCGGGCGCGGGGGAGGCGCAGGCACTGCTCGCGCAGGCGGACCAGATCGGCGCAAGTGTGAGGACCGGTGCGGGCTGGCCGCAGATCGCCACGTTGCTCGGTCTCGGCGCCGTCTCGGCGATGGGCGTCGTCGCCCTCGGACTCGCGGCGCAGGCGCCCGGCACGCCCGTCGTCCTCCCGATCGTCACCATGATGGTCTGGATCCTGATCTTCACGACGATGGCCGCCGTCTTCACCCAGGCGAACAAGCGCGGATTCGGCGTCCGATGGGCGTACTACATCGGGGCGTGGGCCCTGCTGTGGGTGGCGGCGATGGTGCTCGGTGGCACGGTCCTCGAGGGCGAGCTGTGGTTCTCGGCCCTCATGGCGGCGCTCATCACCCTCACGACGACGGCGTGCGCCTGGTACGAGGCCCGCAGGTGAGCACGCAGGACACGCCCGCCCACCCGCGCCACCAGCTGGACGACACGCTGGGCCACCCGGTCCGGTTCTCGTTGATGGCCGCGCTCGCCCAGACCCAGGAGATCGATTTCGCGACCCTCCGCGACCACCTGCAGGTCTCGGACTCGGTCCTCAGCAAGCAGGTGGCGGCGTTGGAAGCCGCGGGCTACGTCGGCGTCCGCAAGGGCTTCATCGGGAAGCGCCCCCGCACCTGGTTGACCATGACGAAGGCCGGGGACGCCGTATGGCGGAACCATCTGGCGGCGCTGCGGGAGATCGCCGGCACCTTCTGAGCCGGGCGGCAGAGCTCTCCGCCACGGAGGGCCCTGCCGCCCGCTGCCGATTCCGTCCGGCGCTCCCCGACCCGGAGTAGGGTGCCTCTGGGCAGGTGTTGCACCGACAGGGGGACGGACAGCGTGGACGATCAGCCGAGCGGGACGGACGTGGCAGCATTCGCGGCCGAGATGAGGGACGCGGTCCTCTGGGTGGAGTG
The DNA here is from genome assembly GCF_054510835.1 of Arthrobacter sp. TmT3-37. Classification (NCBI taxonomy): domain Bacteria; kingdom Bacillati; phylum Actinomycetota; class Actinomycetes; order Micrococcales; family Micrococcaceae; genus Arthrobacter; species Arthrobacter sp. TmT3-37. Next base: position 121,927 of record NZ_JBTNDU010000005.1, read on the forward strand.
GAGCCGCAGCGCGACGGTCAGCGACGAGATGGCCGAGGCCCTGGTCGAGCGGGCGAACCGGCTCAGCCCCGACCTCTGCCCGCCGATGCTCGTGGAGCTGAACGGCATGGTGTCGCTGAGCCGCGGTGCCCTGCACCGGTTCGCCTCCGGCCTGAACATCGCAGCCATGGCCCTGGTGGGACCGTCAGCCGTCGACCGGACCCTGACCGAGTTCTTCACGCGGGTGCACCGGCCGCCGTACCCCACCCGTCATTTCGAGGACTCCGACCGGGCGCGGGCCTGGCTGGGCGATCATCCGCACAGCGGAGCCGCGACCTGAGGACTGCGTCCCCGGAGTCCCCGGCCGGAAGGTCGGCGGGTCCGGGAGGAACGCCGCCTGCCCCTCAGGCCGGAGGAGCCGTGTCGTGGGCGCTCGTCCGCGACGCGACGCGCAGGCGCACCGAGAAGTTGTCCAGGGTGCCGGGCAGGGGGCGGGCCGGATCGAGGGCCTGACCGTCCTCGACGCCGAAATCGTGCCCGTGCACCAGCGAGGCCAGCGCGGCGCTCGTCAGGAGGAGCACCAACTGCTTCCCCGGGCACACCACCGGTCCGTCGCTGAACGGCACGAGGGGCCAGTCGTCCTGCTCGCCGGACAGCCAGCGCTCCGGCGAGAAATCGTGGGCACCCTGGACGTGGCGCTCGTCCCGGTGGAAGTACGGCGAGTAGATCAGGACGCCGCACTTCGCGGGCATCCGACCCTGCGCCCACTGCACGGGCGCGGTCGTCTGCCGCAGGATCATCGGGGTGGTCGGCCAGAGCCGGAGTGACTCGAGGACGACGGCTCGTAGGTAGGGGAGGAACCGGCGCCCCGACTCGTCCCCGTCCACCTCGTCCCGGGCGACCGCCATCGCCTCCGGATGCGTGGCGAGGACCGTCAGGGCCCGGAAGGTCGCCATCCCGGCCGGATCGAAGGCGAAGAGCCACTGGGGGACCTGCTCCGCGGGCTCTGCGCCGTCGCCCTTCGGGGCGGCGGCCAGCACCGCGGCGAGGCTCCCGGGTTCGGCGTGGGCGAGCTCGTGCCCGACGCGGGCCAGGAACCGCTCGCGCGTCCTCCTGCGCACCGGCCTCAGGAACGCCCAGTTGCCGTCCTTGCGCAGCCTGATCACCATCGCGGTGAGTTCCTTGTCGTCCCGCGCGTGGTCCCCGAAGACCACGCGACGGACCACGCGGTACCACGCGTCCAGGAAATCGCCCCACGGCAGGGACCCGCGGGACGAGGCTTCCGCGAGCAGCTGCTGCATCTCCTCCTCCACCACCGGGACGAATCGATCCGCGAGGTGGTGTACCGGATGGCTGGTGTCGAGGACCTGCTCCTGCAGGGCGCGCCGGACGGTGCGGACCTGCCCCTGGGAGATCAGGACGTTGGCGGGCTGGAAGTGGGACAGGGCGGCGCGCTTCTCGGTGGTCGCAGGCGAGAACGGCTCGGGCGAACCGACCAGGACGGTGTGGACGTCTTCGGGCGCCAGCACCACCGCCTGCTTCCGGATCGGGAGCTTCAGCATCAGGGGGCCGGACGGGTACTTCGCGTGGATCGCCTGCAGGATGCGGACGGCCCTCGTGTCGAGGCCGAGGCGGGCGGAGAGCCCGACCACCCTTGGACGCCGGATGATGGGTCCCTTCGCGACGGTCGGCAGGAAGACTCCCAGCAGCAGCCGTGCGGTGTCCGGTGCGGACGCGGTGGGGAGGGTCGGGGTCGGCATGCGGTCTCCATCCTGTCGCGGTCGGGGTCCCTTCCAGCCTGCCGCGCGCGGGTGGGGACCACAACGCCTTTCGCAGCGCCCGCCGGCCCGGCGGATGTGCAGGTCCCCTTTCGACAAGGAAATCGCGGCGGCGCTAGACTGGGCACACAAGCGTCGACCCGGCGATCACCGGTGAGCTTCCGGAAGAAAGGCCGCCCTCCGTGGCGGCCCGTAGAACCGGACGGGTGGCCCGTCACAGCCGGAACGAGCGGCGGCCCCGGCTGCCGTGCCAGTGGCACGGCGGACGACGGCGGCAAGTGAGGTGGTACCGCGGGTCCTGGACCCCCGCGGCCGGTCAGGCAACCGGTGGTGGGCGGAAGGGGAACCGTCCTCACGGCAGGATTCCTGCACTCCCCGACGCCGCCGCACACAGGATGAGAACCATGCCGCAGATCTACCCCAAAGCCGTGTCGCCCGACGACAGCGGTGCCTCCGTCGGAACCAGCGCCTCCCCGCGCTTCCCCGAACTCGAGGAACGCGTGCTCCGCTACTGGCAGGAGGACGGCACCTTCCAGGCGTCGATCGACGCCCGGGATCCCGGCGTCGACGGTTCCAACGAATTCGTGTTCTACGACGGCCCGCCCTTCGCCAACGGCCTCCCGCACTACGGACACCTCCTCACCGGCTACGCGAAGGACCTCGTGGGCCGGTACCAGACGCAGCGCGGCCACCGCGTGGAACGGCGCTTCGGCTGGGACACGCACGGCCTGCCCGCCGAGCTCGAGGCCATGAAGCAGCTCGGGATGACGGACAAGCAGCAGATCCTCGCCATGGGTATCGACAACTTCAACGACGCCGCCAGGGCCTCCGTCATGAAGTACGCGGGGGAGTGGCGCGACTACGTGACCCGCCAGGCACGCTGGGTGGACTTCGACAACGACTACAAGACCCTCAACCCGGAGTACATGGAGTCCGTCCTCTGGGCGTTCAAGACGCTCCACGAGAAGGGCCTGACCTACAGCGGGTACCGGGTCCTGCCGTACTGCTGGAACGACGAGACGCCCCTGTCCAACCACGAACTCCGGATGGACGAGGACGTGTACCAGGACCGGCAGGACCAGACCGTCACGGTCACGTTCCCGATCCTCGCCGGCCCAACGGCCCTGTCGAAGGACCTCGCGGGCGTGCAGGCCCTCGCCTGGACCACGACGCCGTGGACGCTGCCCACCAACGCCGCGCTCGCCGTCGGGCCCGACATCTCCTACGTCGTCGTGGTCGGGGAGCGCGACGGCGAGGCCGGCCGCTACCTGCTGGCGGAGGACCTGCTGGGCAACTACGCCAAGGACCTGGGCTTCGCCGACGCCGCCGCCGCACGCGAGGCCGTCACGTCCCGCCACCTCGGGACCGAGCTGGAAGGGCTCACCTACGAGCCGCTGTGGGACTACCTCGCCGACCCCGAGGAGGGCGGCTACCGCAACGCCTTCCGCATCCTCGTGGCGGACTACGTCACCACGACGGACGGCACCGGCCTCGTGCACCAGGCACCCGCCTACGGCGAGGAGGACCAGAAGGTCTGCGAGGACGCCGGCATCCAGGTGATCCTCTCTGTCGACGAGGGCGCGAAGTTCCTGCCGATGTTCGGCAGGGGCCCGCTCGCGGAGATCGTCGGGCTGCAGGTCTTCGAGGCGAACCGGCACATCACCCGCGTGCTGAAGACCGAGGGACGCCTCGTACGGCAGGCCAGCTACGTGCACAGCTACCCGCACTGCTGGCGGTGCCGCAACCCGCTCATCTACCGCGCGGTGTCCTCGTGGTACGTCGAGGTGACGAAGATCCGCGACCGCATGGTGGAGCTCAACCAGGACATCACCTGGATCCCCGGCAACGTCAAGGACGGCCAGTTCGGCAAATGGCTCGCCAACGCGCGCGACTGGTCCATCAGCCGCAACCGCTTCTGGGGCAGCCCCATCCCGGTCTGGGAGTCGGACGACCCCGAGTACCCGCGCACCGACGTGTACGGCTCGCTCGCCGAGTTGCAGGCCGACTTCGGCAGGCTCCCGTTGAACAAGCAGGGCGAGGTGGACCTCCACCGTCCGTTCATCGACGAACTCACCCGGCCCAATCCGGACGACCCGACCGGCCGGTCCACGATGCGCCGCGTCGAGGACGTCCTCGACGTCTGGTTCGACTCCGGATCCATGCCCTACGGCCAGGTGCACTACCCGTTCGAGAACGAGCAGTGGTTCGACACGCACAACCCTGCGGACTTCATCGTCGAGTACATCGGGCAGACGCGCGGCTGGTTCTACATGCTGCACATCCTGTCCACGGCCCTGTTCGACCGTCCGGCGTTCCGCAATGTCATCAGCCACGGGATCGTGCTCGGCTCGGACGGGCAGAAGATGTCCAAGAGCCTGCGCAACTACCCGGACGTCTCCGAGGTGTTCGACCGCGACGGCTCCGACGCCATGCGCTGGTTCCTCATGGCCTCGCCGATCCTCCGCGGCGGCAACCTCGTGGTCACCGAGCAGGGCATCCGCGACGGCGTGCGGCAGGTCATCCTGCCGCTGTGGAACGTCTGGCACTTCTTCAGCCTGTACACCAACGCGGCCGCCGGCGGCGCGGGCTACGAGGCGAAGACCGTGACACCCGAGGCCGCGGCACGGCTGGGTGAGCCGATCGACCGCTACATCCTCGCGAACACCGGCAACCTCGTGCGCGACATCACCGAGTCACTCGACGCCTTCACGATCAGCGACGCCTGCGAGTCCCTGCGCCGCTACCTGGACACGCTCACCAACTGGTACGTCCGCCGGAGCCGCCAGCGGTTCTTCGACGAGGACACGGACGCCTTCGACGTGCTCTACACGTGCCTCGAGGCCGTGTGCCGCGTCGCGGCGCCCCTGCTTCCCCTCGTGACGGAGGAGATCTGGCGAGGGCTCACCGGCGGTCGGTCCGTGCACCTCACGGACTGGCCCGAGGCCGCCGCGTTCCCCGCCGCCCCTGACCTCGTCGAGCAGATGGACCGTACGCGCCAGGTGTGCTCCGTGGGCTCCAGCCTCCGCAAGGCCGCGAACCTGCGGGTGCGCCTGCCGCTGCGGGAGCTGACCGTCGTCGCGCCCGGCGCAGCGGACCTCTCGGGCCAGTACTCCGCGATCATCGCGGACGAACTGAACCTGAAGGGCGTCCGCCTGGTCGACTCGGCCGATGCCGAACCGGCCGAGTTCGGGATCACCCAGCGCCTCGTGGTCAACGCCCGCGCCGCCGGCCCGCGCCTCGGCAGGAACGTGCAGAGCGTCATCAAGGCGTCGAAGTCCGGCGACTGGTCGGTGGACGAGGACGGCGGCGTCACCGCCGGTGGCCTCGGACTGGAGCCGCACGAGTACACGCTCGACACCGTGGTGGAGGGCAACGACGCCGCGTCGAAAGCCGTGACGGTCCTGCCCGGCGGTGGATTCCTCGTCCTCGACACCGAGGTCACGGAGGAGCTGGCGGCGGAGGGCACGGCGCGCGACGCGATCCGCGCCATCCAGCAGGCACGGCGCGACGCCGACCTCGACATCAGCGACCGCATCACCACCACCATCGGTGTCGCGCCCGGGCAGGTCGGGGCACTCGAGGCGAACGCCGACCTGATCCGGGCGGAGACCCTCACGGTGGAGCTCCGCATCACCGCTGCCGAGGACGCCGGCAGCGATTTCAGCATCACCGTCGGAAAGCGGGAACAGCAGCATGGATGACACCAACGGCACCGGGGGCGGCCCAGGACTGGACGCCTTCTCGGTGGAGAGTGTGTACGCGGAACTCCTGGGCCGCGCGCCGGAGAACAGGATGGAGCCGCGCATGGCCCCCCTGCACCGGGCCATGGAGATCCTGGGGGAGCCGAACCGGGCCTTCCCGATCATCCACATCACCGGCACCAACGGCAAGACGTCGACGGCGCGGATGATCGAGAGCATCCTGCTGGCGCACGACCTGCGGACGGGCCGCTTCACCAGCCCGCACCTCTCGCGTGTCACGGAGCGCATCAGCATCGACGGTGAGCCCGTCGACGACGACACGTTCGTGCGCGTCTGGGACGAGATCAAGCCCTACCTCGACATCATCGACGGCGAGCTCCTGGTCGCCGGCGAACCCCGCCTCACCTACTTCGAGTGCGTCACGATCCTCGCGTTCGCGATCTTCGCGGACGAGCCGATCGACGTCGGCGTGATCGAGGTGGGACTCGGCGGCATCACCGACGCCACGAACGTCGGCGACGGACAGGTGGCGGTGGTCACCCCCATCTCGCTCGACCACACCGACCTCCTCGGCGACACCGTCGAGGACATCGCCCTGGAGAAGGCCGGCATCATCAAGCCCGGCTCCTTCCTCGTCAGCGCGATCCAGCCGCGGGATGCCGCGCAGGTGCTCCTGGAGCGCGCCCGGGAGGTGGGTGCGGAGTTCCGGTTCGAAGGCGTCGAGTTCGGTGTCGAGTCGCGCACCGTCGCCGTCGGCGGGCAGGTGGTGTCCCTCACCGGACTCGCCGGACGCTACGGCGACCTGCTGGTACCCCTCCACGGCGAGCACCAGGCGGAGAACGCGGCCGTCGCGGTCGCCGCGGTGGAAGCATTCCTCGGCGGCGGTGAGCGCCGGCTCGAGACCGAGCTGATCCGCAACGGGCTGCGCGCCGTCACCTCGCCCGGCCGCCTCGAGGTCGTCCGGACCGCGCCGAGCATCATCGTGGACGCCGCCCACAACCCGGCCGGCGCCCGCGCCGCCGCGAAGGGTATCAGCGAGGCGTTCGACTTCTCCCGGCTCGTGCTGGTCATCGGCATCCTCGAGGACAAGGACGCCGCAGGCATCCTCGCCGAACTGCACGAGGAGCTCGGCGGCATCCTCGAGGACGTCTGCCTCACGCAGTCCACCTCGCCCCGCTCGGTCCCCGCCGCGGACCTCCTGCAGGCCGCCCTCGCGGCCGGCTTCGCCGAGGAGAACATCAACATCGCCCCCGGCCTCGACGACGCCCTCGAATGGGCCGTCATGAAGGCCGAGGACAACAACGACCTCGCCGGTGGCATCCTCGTGACCGGCTCCATCACCGTGGTCGGCGAGGCCCGCACGCTCCTGGGGAAGTAGGTAGGCCATGGCACGCAGAACCAGGGCACAGCGCGAATGGCGGCCCGGCATGCCGAAGAAGCGGAGGTCCACGAAGATCCTCTTCGCCTCCACGGTCCTGCTGCTCGAGGCGTTCGTCGTCTTCTTCGCGACGCTCGCGGTCTTCGGACTGCGACGCGACGAGATCCCGCCCGCCGTCATCCTGACCTCGGGCCTGCTGCTCAGCGTCGTCCTCGTGCTGACGTGCGCCGTGCTGACCAAGCGGTGGGGGATCGGCCTCGGCTGGATCCTGCAGCTGGTGATCATCGCGGGCGGCATCCTCGAACCGGCCATGTTCGTGGTGGGCATCGCGTTCGCGCTGACCTGGCTCTACGGCATCCGTCAGGGGATGCGCGTGGACCGCGAGAACGTGGAGCGGGACCGGCTGCAGGCCGAGTGGGAGAAGGCGAATCCGGAATAGCCGCCCGCTTTAGTAGAGTCGGTCCTGATACCACCACCTCCCCGACCCGACACCGCGCCGTCCCGGACGGCGCCCACCCCAGGAGTTCCCATGAGCGTTGAGCGCACCCTTGTCCTCGTCAAGCCCGACGGCGTGTCCCGAGGCCTGACCGGTACCATCCTGTCCCGTATCGAGGCGAAGGGCTACACCATCGCGGAGCTGAAGCAGGTCCGTGCCTCCCGCGAAGTCCTGGAGGAGCACTACGCGGAGCACGTGGGCAAGCCGTTCTTCGAGCCGCTCGTCGAGTTCATGCTCAGCGGTCCGATCGTCGCCGCGGTCTTCGAGGGCCAGCGCGTCATCGAGGGGTTCCGTTCGCTCGCGGGAACCACCGAACCGACGGCAGCGGCGCCCGGGACCATCCGGGGCGACCTCGGCCGCGACTGGGGCGTCAAGGTGCAGCAGAACCTCGTGCACGGCTCCGACTCGGCGGAGTCGGCGGAGCGCGAGATCGGCATCTGGTTCGCCTGACACCCGCGTCATCGGTTGCCCCGGGTCATGTGCCCGGGGCAACTGTGTTGATAGGTTAGGGCCATGATGACCTATCGCAGACTGGGTTCCTCCGGACTCAGCGTTTCCACCGTCGGGCTCGGCTGCAACAACCTCGGCAGGGCCGGCACCACCTCCGAATCGCAGGAGGGCACCGACGCCGTCGTGCATGCCGCGATCGACGCCGGCATCACGCTCTTCGACGTGGCCGACATGTACGGGAAGGCGCCCGGCGTCAGCGAGATGCAACTGGGCAAGGCGCTCGGCAGCCGTCGCGACGACGTCGTCCTCGCCACGAAGTTCGGACTGGACATGAACGGGGTCAACGGACCCGACTGGGGGGCGCGCGGATCGCGGCGCTACATCATCCGGGCCGTCGAGGCGTCGCTGCGCCGCCTCGGCACCGAGTGGATCGACCTCTACCAGTACCACGCCCCCGATGCCGCGACGCCGATCGAGGAGACCCTCGCAGCCCTCGACGACCTCGTGACGAGCGGCAAGGTGCGGTACCTCGGACACTCCAACTTCGCCGGCTGGCAGATCGCCGAGGCCGAGTTCACCGCACGCAGCGGTGGGTACACGCCGTTCATCTCCGCGCAGAACCCCTACAACCTGCTGGACCGCCGCCTGGAGCGGGAGGTCGTCCCGGCCGTCGAGGCGTACGGGATCGGTGTGCTGCCCTACTTCCCCCTGGCGAACGGTCTGCTGACGGGCAAGTACCGCCGCGACGAGGTCCCCGCCGGGAGCCGGCTCACGCACTCCCGGAAAAACGTGCTGGAGACGGCGGACTGGGACCAGCTCGAGGCGTTCTCGGCCTTCGCGGCCGAACGTGAACTCAGCGAGGTCCAGGTGGCGTTCTCATGGCTCGCCGCCCAGCCGTCCGTCGGCTCGGTGATCGCCGGTGCCACGTCTCCCGAGCAGGTGCGCCAGAATGCCGCCGCAGCGGACTGGACGCCGTCGGACGAGGATCTGGCCGAACTGGACGGCATCTTCCCCCGCCCGGCGGCCTGACCCGGCGACAGTCCCGTCCCGGGCCGCGTGGTCGCCGCACCGGACGCCGATGGACCCCCGGCTCGTGCCGGGGGTCCATCGCCGTCCTGCCTGTCCGCGCGTACGGTTCAGGCCCGGTGGAACGTCTTCCCGATGACGCGCTCGGATGCTCCGACGCGATCGAGGTAGGGCGTGATGCCGCCGAGGTGCAGCGGCCAGCCGGCGCCCAGGATCATGCACAGATCGATGTCCTCCGGCGCGGCGACCACGCCCTCGTCGAGCATCCGCCCGATCTCGTCGGCCAGCGCATCCTGCGTACGGCGCAGCACGTCCTCCGCGGACGATGCGCTGGTTCCGCGCTCCATCAGCGCCAGGGTCTGCTCGGGAACGGTCTCGGTGCCGTCCTCCTGCTTCACCCACAACCCCTTGATCCCGGCGTCGATGAGTGTCCGCTGGTTCGCCGAGACGTGGAAGCGCTCCCCGAAAGCCGCGTGCAGCGACTCCTGGACGTGCTGACCGACGGGCAGCCCCACGAGGGCGAGCAGCCGGAAAGGCGTCATGGGCAGACCCATCGGACGCAGTGCATCGTCGGCCGTCGCGGCGTCCGTGCCCTCGTCGAAGACGGCGGTGATCTCGCCGAACATGCGTCCGAGGATGCGGTTCACCACGAAGGCGGGGGCGTCCTGCACGAGGACCGCGTTCTTCTTCAGGCCCTTCGCCAGCACGAACGCCGTCGCCAGCACGGCGTCGTCCGTCGAGGGCGCGCGCACGACCTCGAGCAGCGGCATCGCGGCGACGGGATTGAAGAAGTGGAAGCCGACCACCCGCTCCGGATGGACGAGGTCCGCGGCCATCTCCGCCACGGACAGCGAGGAGGTGTTGGTCGCGAGGATGCACTCGGGGGAGACGACGGCCTCGACCTCCGCGAAGACCTGCTTCTTGACGGACATCTCCTCGAACACGGCCTCGATCACGAAATCGGCGTCGGAGAAGACGTCCTTGGAGACCGAGCCGGTCACCAGTGACCTCGTCCGGTTGGCGGCGTCCTGGGACAGGCGCTTCTTCCCGAGCAGCTTCTCGATCTCCGCGTGCACGTACGCCACGCCCTTGTCCACGCGGTCCTGGTCGATGTCCGTGAGGACCACCGGAACCTTGAGCCGGCGGGCGAACAGGAGCGCGAGCTGGCCGGCCATGAGACCCGCGCCGACGACGCCGACCTTCGAGACCGGACGCGCGAGCTTCCGGTCGGGAGCTCCTGCCGGGCGCTTGCCGCGCTTCTGCACGAGGTCGAGGAAGGCGTAGACCGTTGCATGGAACTCGGGCGTCTGCATCAGTTCCGCCAGTGCGGTGCACTCCGCCGCCGCCGACTCCTGCCTCGACCAGGTGAGGCCGGACTCGAGCAGATCCAGCACGCGCGAGGGCGCAGGAGCGGCGTTGCCGGTCTTCGCCTCGACGAAGGCCCTGCCTGCGGCGACCGCTGCGGTCCAGGCGGCGTCGTCGTACTGCGAGAGCTCGGCGCGCCGCTCCTCGACGGCAGCTGCGGCTGCGCCGCCCCGGAGCACCTGCGCCGCCCACAGCAGGGACTGCTCGAGGTAGTCGGCGGGTTCGAAGAGGGCGTCGGCGATGCCGAGCCCGTAGGCGGCCCTGCCGTCGAGGCTGCGGTTGTTGCTCAGCGGGTTCTCGATCATCACCTTGACGGCATGGGCGGGGCCGATCAGCCGCGGCAGGCGGTAGACGCCTCCCCAGCCGGGCACGAGTCCGATGAAGGCCTCGGGCAGGCCGATGCCGTTGGCCCCGGAGGACACCGTGCGGTAGTTCGCGGCGAGGGCGATCTCGAGGCCGCCACCCAGAGCGACACCGTTGATGAAGGCGAAGCTCGGCACGCCCAGGTCGGCGAGGAGGTCGTACGCCTCGTGTCCCAGTTCGGCCATGAGCCGGCCGAGGTGCTCGGACTTCACGCTCTTGACGGTGCTGAGGTCGGCGCCGGCCACGAGGAAGTAGGGCTTGCCCGTCACGGCGACGGCGGAGATCTCGCCGCGCGCCGCGCGTTCCTTCAGCTCCTCGAGGGTGCGGCCGAATTCGATGAGCGTGGTGGGGCCCAGCGTGGTGGGTTTCGTGGAGTCGAGGTCGTTGTCCAGCGTGATGAGCGCGAGGACGCCCGCGCCCTCGGGCAGGGTGATGTCCTGCACGTAGGAGTGGGTGACGATCTCGGTCGGGACGAGGCCGGCCAGTTCGTCGTAGCGTTCGAAGCTCATGCTGCGTCCTGTCCGTAGTGCTCGTGGTGGGGGTTCTCCCAGATGACCGTCGCGCCCATGCCGAGGCCGATGCACATCGTCGTCATGCCGTAGCGCACGCCTGGGTCCTCCTCGAACTGGCGGGCGAGCTGGTTCATGAGCCGCACGCCGGAGCTGGCCAGCGGGTGTCCCACGGCGATCGCGCCGCCGTAACGGTTCACGCGGGGGTCCTCGTCGTCGATGCCGAAGTGGTCGAGGAAGCTCAGCACCTGCACCGCGAAGGCCTCGTTGATCTCGAACAGCCCGATGTCGCCGATCTCCAGGCCTGCCTGCCGGAGTGCCTTCTCCGTGGCCGGGACGGGCCCGATGCCCATCACCTCCGGTTCGACACCGGCGAAGGCGTAGGCGACCAGGCGCATGCGGACGGGCAGACCGAACTCGGCTGCTGCGTCGGCGGAGGCGAGCAGGGCTGCCGTGGCGCCGTCGTTCAGTCCGGCAGCATTCCCGGCGGTGACGCGGCCGTGCGCACGGAAGGGTGTCCGGAGCGCTGCGAGGTCCTCGGCCGTGGTCCCCGGGCGGGGCGGCTCGTCGACGGTGTTCAGGGTCCAGCCGGAACCGGGCTTCCTGCCGGCCACGGGTACCAGGTCGGGCTGGATCCGCCCTGCCTCGTAGGCCTGCGCCAGCTTCTGCTGGCTGCGGACCGCATAGGCGTCCGCCCGGTCCCTGGTGATCGACGGGAAGCGGTCGTGCAGGTTCTCCGCCGTGTTGCCCATGTTCAGTGCCGCCGGATCGACGATGCGCTCGGAGACGAAGCGCGGGTTGGGATCGGCATCCGCTCCCATGGGGTGGTTGCCCATGTGCTCGACACCGCCTGCGATGACGACGTCGTATGCGCCGAAGGCGATCCCCGAGGCGGTGGTGGTCACAGCCGTCATGGCGCCGGCGCACATCCGGTCGATGGCGAATCCTGGGACCGTGCGGGGGAGCCCGGCCAGGAGGGCAGCGGTGCGGCCGATGGTGAGGCCCTGGTCCCCGGTCTGCGTGGTGGCGGCGATGGCGACGTCGTCGATCCGCTCGGGCGGCAGGGTCGGGTTCCGGCGCAGCAGGTCGCGGATGCACTTCACCACGAGGTCGTCCGCGCGCATGCCGGCGTAGATGCCCTTCTCGCCGGCCCTGCCGAAGGGGGTGCGTACTCCGTCGACGAAGACGACGTCGCGGACGGCTCGTGACGCGCTGCGTGCGGGCACCGTCCCGGTATCTAGGCTCACCTGTTGCTCCTCTTCGAGATGTAGGTCAGCGATCATGTTACTGGTGAGTAACATAGCGTGCAAGCGACAGGAGCCGGCCCAGGATTCAGCCTTCGGGCGTCTCCCGCACCTTCGCAGGCAGGGGATCGGGGTCCAGGAATGCGACGGTGATGATCGCCGCCACCTGCTCGATCTGCCAGGGGCGCGCCCCCAGGTCGGCGAGTGCCGCCGAGACGGACTCGAGCGAGATCTCGGCCGGCGGACGCCAGGCGATGCGGCGCAGGTAGTCAGGCGTGAGCAGGTTCTCCACCGGCATGTCCAGCTTCTCCGCACACTGCGCGACGCGCGGGCGCGCGGTCTGCAAGCGGGCCGCGGCCTCGGGATCCTTCTCGGGCCAGATGCGGGGCGGGGGCGGCGCGTTGGTCGGCACGTGCAGGGGTGGGAGGTCGGTGAGCTTCCTCGCGTCGCTGATGCATCTCAGCCACCGGGGCGCCTCCTTCTGCGCTGCCCGGCCGTGGAACCCCTTCGTGGCCAGCAGCTGCGGGACGGTGGCCGGCATGGCGCGCGCCGCCGCGACGATCGCCGAATCGGGGATGAGGCGGCCGGGTGCCACGTCGCGGCGCTGTGCGAGGTCTTCGCGCTCCAGCCACATCTGGCGGACGGCGGCGAGCTGGCGGCGGTCGCGCAACTGGTGCAGGCCCGAGGTGCGGCGCCACGGATCCACGCGCGGTTCGGCGGGCGGGGTGCGGCGGATGTGCTCGAACTCCTCCTCGGCGATGCCTAGCTTTCCGCCCTCCTCCAGCAGGCCGGCGAGCCTGTCCCGCAGTTCCGCCAGGACCTCGACGTCGAGCGCGGCGTAGCGGAGCCACGGCTCGGGCAGCGGCCGCTTGGACCAGTCCGCCGCCGAGTGCTCCTTCGCCAGGCTGAAGCCGAGCTGCGACTCGATGACGGCGGCGAGGCCGACCCGGGGGAGTCCGGCGAGGCGCGCCGCGAGCTCCGTGTCGAAGAGCCTGTCCGGCCACATCCCGAGCTCGGCGAGGCAGGGGAGGTCCTGGCTCGCGGCATGCAGGATCCACTCGACGCCGTCGAGGGCGTCATCGATGATCTGGAGGTCGTCGAAGGGCTCGGGGTCGATCAGCCACGTCCCGGCACCTTCCCGGCGGATCTGGACGAGGAACGCGCGCTGTCCGTAGCGGAAGCCGGAGGCGCGCTCGGCGTCGACAGCCGCGGGTCCCGTCCCGGCCGCGAGGGCCGCTGCCGCCCGCTCGAGCCCGGCGGGCGTGTCGATCACGAGGGGGACGCCTTCGCGCGGTTCGGTCAGCAGGGGGAGTGCGGCGGGTATGCCGGGATCGGACGCGTCGGTGCTGTCCGTGTGTTCGGAGGTATGGGAACTCATGGTGATTTCAGTCTATCCCCGCGGGCGTGTGCGCCCGGAAAGCACCCGGCGCTGCTCCCTGGACCGGACGGTGCAGCGCGGAGTCAGGACCTGCGGTGCGGAAGGTGCGCGACGCCGTCGGGCAGCGGCGGCAGCCCGGCGAAGGTGCAGACCATCTCCGACCACGCCTCGAGGTGCCTCCGCACGTCGGAGGTCTCCGGTGTCCAGGACGCGCGGAGTTCGATGTCGATGGTGTCGGGCCGGTCCTCGAGCGTCCCGTAGCTCTCCGAGAGGATCCTCGTGGCCGTCCCGCCGGTGCTGTGGTGGCGTGCCCCGTGATTGCCCAGTGCTTCCACCAGCCAGGTCCAGGCGACCGAGCCGAGGAGCGCGTCGTTGCCCATGTCCGGTTCGAGCTGTGCCCGGATGTAGGTGACGATCCGGAAGCGGCCGTTCCAGACCTCGGAGCCGTCGGGATCGTACAGGAGGATGAACCGTCCGGTCGCCAGCTCCTCGGGCTCGGGCGGGAGCAGGAGGGTGCGGGCCGGGCCGTGGAGCGGTGGCGGCAGGACGGGCGTGGCCTCGAAGACCTCGGCCCCGAGTGCCACCGCGAAGGGGGCCAGGCGCGACGGCGCCGGGATCTCCTCGAGCCGGATCTCGCTGCGACGGGCTGCTTGCCGCAGGCCGGCGAGGGCGTCCAGGAATTCCGCAGGTAGTTGCGTTATACCGCCGATTGCACTCACCCCCGCAGGTTATGCCCTGCGGGGGTGGCTGCTGCGGCGGCGCGCCGTCGCAACGGGTGTGCGGGCGGGCGCATCCGGCCCGGGACGCACCGACCGCGTCAGGCGGAGACTTCCCGACGGATCGCCTCGATGAAGGAGTCGACGTCCTCCTCGGTGGTGTCGAACGAGCACATCCAGCGGACCTCCCCGGTGGCCTGGTCCCAGTCGTAGAAGCGGAAGCTCTCGCGGATGCGGTCGGCCGAGCCCGGAGGCAGGATGGCGAAGACCGCGTTGGCCGTGGTCTCCTGCGTGAGCGTCACGCCCTTGATGCCGCGGACGCCCTCGGTCAGGCGTGCGGCCATCGCGTTGGCATGCCCCGCCGAGCGGAGCCACAGGTCGCCCTCCAGCAGGGCGATGAGCTGCGCCGAGACGAAGCGCATCTTCGACGCCAGCTGCATGTTGAGCTTGCGCAGGTACTCCAGGCCCGTGGACGCCTCCGGGTTCAGGACGACGATGCACTCGCCGAACATCAGGCCGTTCTTGGTGCCGCCGAAGGACAGGATGTCCACACCGGCGTCGCGCGTGAAGGCGCGCAGTGGCTGGCCGAGGGCGGCCGCGGCGTTGGCGAGCCGGGCACCGTCCATGTGGACCCGCATGCCACGGGCGTGGCAGTGGTCCGCGATCGCCTTGATCTCCGCGACGGAGTACAGCGTGCCGAGCTCGGTGGTCTGGGTGATCGAGACCGCCAGGGGCTGCGCGCGGTGCTGGTCCCCCCAGCCCCACGCCTCACGGTCGATCAGCTCGGGAGTCAGCTTGCCGTCCGGCGTCGGGACCGTCAGCAGCTTGATGCCGCCCACCCGCTCCGGAGCCGCGTTCTCGTCCACGTTGATGTGGGCTGTCCGCGGGCAGACGACGGCGCCCCAGCGCGGCAGGATCGACTGCAGCGAGAGCACGTTGGCGCCCGTGCCGTTGAAGACGGGGTAGATGGAGATGCCCTCGCCGAAGTGGTGCTCCATCACCTCCTGCAGGCGTGCGGTGTACTGGTCCTCGCCGTAGGCGACCTGGTGGCCCTCGTTCGCTGCGGCGAGCGCGGTGAGGACTTCCGGATGCACGCCCGAGTAGTTGTCGGAGGCGAAGCTCCGCTGGGTGCGGTCGTGCAGGGACGGGGCTGTTGTCAGGGTGTCGGTCACGGTTCCATTATCCCCGATGCGCGTCGCGCACCGCGTCGATGCGGGCCCCGTTGACGTCCGCCGGAGGCGCCCCGAGCAGCGACGCCAGGATGCCGGCGAGATCGTCGACGTGCGTGTAGCCCGGGAACTTCCGGTCGGGGTGCTGCTGCCGCAGGGTGTCGTCGACCAGCGCCTTGACCACGACGGCGGTCGATGCCGCCGCGCTGCCGTCCCTGGCGAAGCCGTCGGCGACGGCCTGGAGCCAGGCGTCGACGGAGGCCTTGACCGCGGCGTAGGAGGCGTTGCCGGCCGTCGGGGCGGCGACGGCGGTGGCGGACACCGCCGCGAGGCGTCCGCCCCGCTCGGCCAACTGGTCGTAGAAGGCCCTGCTGGTATTGAAGAGGGTGACGAACACCGAGCGGTGCAGGGCGTCGTAGTCCGCCGTGGACTGGGCGGTGATCCCCTTGCCGCCCCGCCAGCCGCCGACGAGGTGGAACAGGGCGTCTGCGCCGCCGTGGTCGGCGCGTACGCGGTCGGCGAGGACCCGCACCGCCGCCTCGTCCGTGAGGTCGCACTCCTGGCGGTCCACGCCCTCGAGCGTCGCGAAGGCCTCGGCGAGCCGCCCGGCGTCCGAGCCGACGGCGACCACCGTCAGTCCGTCCGCGAGGAGCCGTCGCGTGAGGGCCCTGCCGGATGCGCTGGTGGCACCGGCGACGACGGCGGTCCGGCCGCCGGTGCTCTCGCTCATGCCGCGTCCGCCGTGATGCCCGCGGTGGACTCGATGATCGGCTTCATCTTGCGGTCGAGGGCCTCGAAGAACATCGAGAGCGGGAACTCGTCGTCGAGCACGGCGTCGGTCAGGCCACGCGGGGGGCCGAGGAGCTCGAGCGCGTCGGGACCCTTGGCCCAGACCGATGCGGGGTGCGGGGTGACCGTGGCGGATACCAGGTCGTAGGCGGCCAGCCAGTGCGCGATCTTCGGCCGGTCGATCGAGCGCCAGTACAGCTGCTCGATCTGCTCACCGAGGGCGACGACGACGTCCGCCGCCTCGTCCCAGTCGATGGTGAGCTCGGTGTCGGTCCAGTGCAGGACGCGGTGCTGGTGCATCCACGCGAACAGGAGCTGTCCGCCGAGGCCGTCGTAGTTGCGCACGCGGCTGCCGGTGATGCTGAAGCGGAAGATGCGGTCGAAGATGACCGCGTACTGCACGAGCTTCGCGTGCTTCCGCGCCTCGGGTGACGCGTCCTCGTCCTTCTCGATCGTGACGGATTCACGGAAGGCGGTGAGGTCGCAGCGCAGTTCCTCGAGCGAGTACAGGAAGAAGGGCATGCGCTGCTTGATCATGAAGGGGTCGAAGGGGAGGTCGCCGCGCATGTGCGTGCGGTCGTGGATGAGGTCCCACATCACGAAGGTCTCCTCGGTGAGTTTCTGGTCGTCGAGGAGTTCCAGGGCGTCCTGCGGCAGTTCCAGGCGCGTGATGTCGGCGGCTGCCCGGACCACGCGGCGGAACCGGGCGGCCTCGCGGTCGGCGAAGATGGCTCCCCAGGTGAAGGTCGGGGTCTCGCTCACCGCGACGGTCTCGGGGAACAGGACGGCGGAGTTCGTGTTGTAGCCCTCGGTGAAGTCGAGGAACCGGATGGGCACGAACAGGCCGTTCGAGTATGCGCCCGCTTCGAGCTCGGCGATGAATTCGGGCCAGAGGACCTCGATCAGCACCGCCTCGACGAGCCGGCTGGTGCTGCCGTTCTGGGTGTACATGGGGAACACCACGAGGTGCTGGAGGCCGTCCGTGCGGTCCTGCTGGGGCTGGAAGGCGAGCAGCGGCTCGAGGAAGTCGGGAACGGCGAATCCGCTCGATCGCCAGGCGTCGAATGCCGTGACGGTGCGCCGGAGGTACTCGGCGTCGTGGGGGAACAGGGGAGCGAGCTCCGTGATCGCGGCCGTGATGGCGACCGTGAGCTCGGCGGCCGGAGCGTGGTGCTCCGGCTCCGGGATGGAACCGTCCTTGACCTGCAACAGGCGCAGCTCCTGGGCTGCTGCCTTGAGGGAGAGCCAGGCGGGCTGCTCCTGGGGCGTGGTGTCGACGGGCGCGAGCGGGGTGACGGTCATGGCTCCTGCTTTCTCTGGTCATGGATGTCGGATCCGTTGCCGCGAGCGTAGCAACCAGGACAGCTCCTCTTACACTCCGGAGGGAGAAGTTCCAGAAAGTCTTATGCTCGGGAGCGGACGACCGCGGGAGAGGACCAGACCGGCTTTCCCCCCTATGGGACGCACGAGGGACGTACCCGGACACGCCGGACACGGGAAAGGCCGGCTCGCGGGCCGGCCTTTCCGCACGCTCTCGTCCGGGCTACTCCGCCGGAACGAGCGTCATGGAGATCGAGTTGATGCAGAACCGCTGATCCGTGGGGGTGTCGAAGCCCTCGCCCTTGAACAGGTGCCCGAGGTGGGAGTCGCATCTGGCGCAGCGCACCTCGATGCGTTCCATGCCCATCGACCTGTCATGCAGGTACCGCACCCTGTCGTCCGCCAGCGGCGCCCAGAACGAGGGCCACCCGCAGTGCGAGTCGAACTTCTCGTTGCTCGTGAACAGATCGGCACCGCAGGCGCGGCAGGCGTAGGTGCCGGCCGTCTTCGCGTCGTAGTACTCCCCGGTGTAGGGGCGCTCGGTGCCCGCCTTGCGCAGGACCTGGAACTCCTGGGGAGTCAGTTCCCGGCGCCACTCGTCATCGGACTTCTCGATCTCGGGCCGGTAGGTATCGCGTTCGGTAGTCATATCCGGTGCAACGCCTACGAGTCGCCGATAAATCCCGAACCCGAGTACAGGTGCAGCACGGCGATACCGAGCTTGTCCTGTGCCCTGTTGGCCCAGTCGGTGTGGAACGTGTCGGCCATGGCGTGCGGACGCGTGATCACCACCGCCTGCTCGGCCCCACTCTCCGTGGCCTCCCGCACGAGGGCGTCCACGGGATTCCCCGTCGTCGTGCGCCCGCCCGCCGCGAATCCCTCGTCCCGCAGCAGGCGGAGGGACGCGTCGAGGGCGGTGCGGGCGGCGGCTTCGTCATGGCGGCGGTCGTCGCCGGAGAACGAGCGGAACGCCTCACCGACCTCGAGGAGGCTCAGGTGGCGGAAGAACTCGCCCAGGACGGACTCGTTGCGGTCCTCGGGGATCAGGACGACGACCTCGGCGGGATCCTCACCCTGCAGGGTCCGCAGGTTCCGGAGATCGGGATGGGTCAGGGCTTCCTCGGTCAGCACCAGTATTGTTCGGCTCATGGCGCCACTGTACTGCGGCGCCCCGCCCGCCCGCGGTGCTGCAGGGCCGCGAATCGACGGCGCCTGCGGCGCAGGGTAGAAATGGAGCTATGGCAACTGGAACGTCGACGGCCGCGACGCAGCGGGTTCGGGCTCCCTGGCTCAAGTGGACCGCACTCGGGGTGGGCGCTGGAGCCGCGCTCGCGTCCTCCGCGGCCGGCGCGGTGTCCGGGCTCGCCGTGTACTTCGCCCGGCAGATCGTCACACCGGCGCGCAGGCGCGACGAGAACCTGGAGATCCTCGCGGTGGTCGGACAGGCGGGCAACCGCACCGTGATCCTCCCCGCGAACGAGGACACGACCATCGAGGGTACCTACAGCCTGCACTTCGACGGGGGAGCGGGCCACGCCCGCGTGGGCGCCATCCGGTCCTACGTGCCCCGGGAGGGGACGGTGGAGCGTGAGGTGGAGGAGGTCTATGCGGGCGACCTGACCTCGGCGACCCGCGGCTGGTGGGGCGGGGCCGTCTACCCGTCACCGGCCGCGATGGGTTTCGCCGAGGAGGAGGTGAGCATCCCCGTCGAGGGCGGCTCGGCCCCGGCCTGGCTCGTCCGCGCTGAAGCTCCTGCCCGCACCTGGGCCATCATGGTGCACGGCCGCGGAGCCTCCCGGGCGGAGGCGCTGCGCGCCGTACCGC
Source organism: Arthrobacter sp. TmT3-37 (assembly GCF_054510835.1). Taxonomy (NCBI): domain Bacteria; kingdom Bacillati; phylum Actinomycetota; class Actinomycetes; order Micrococcales; family Micrococcaceae; genus Arthrobacter; species Arthrobacter sp. TmT3-37. The sequence goes on from NZ_JBTNDU010000005.1 coordinate 141,412, forward strand.
CGGCGCGCCGGCTCGGTATGACCAGCCTCGTCCTGTCCTACCGGAACGACGGCGAGGCGCCGTCCGCGCCGGACGGCCGCTACGGCCTCGGGATGACGGAGTGGCACGACGTCGACGCCGCGATCGATTTCGCCGTGTCCTCCGGTGCCCGCGACGTCGTGCTCTTCGGCTGGTCCATGGGCGGTGCGATCGTCCTGCAGACCGCCGACCTCTCCCGGCACCGGCGGCGCATCGCCGCGCTGGTCCTCGACGGCCCCGTCGTCAACTGGATCGAGGTGCTCGCGCACCACGCCGAGCTGAACCGGATCCCCGCCCCTGTCGGGCGGCTCGGGCAGTACCTCCTCGCCAGCCGGCGCGCACGGCGGATCACCGGACTGGCAGCCCCACTGGATCTCAAGAGCATGGACTGGATCGCCCGCGCCGAGCAGCTGACCCTGCCCACGCTCGTCCTGCACAGCGAGGACGACGAATTCGTGCCCATCGGGCCCTCGGCGGAACTGGCCGCCAGGAACCCGGCCTTCGTCACCCTCGAGCGGTTCCACCGCGCCCGCCACACGAAGGAGTGGAACCTCGATCCGGAACGGTGGGAGGCCGTCGTCGAACGCTGGCTGGACGCACACCTGAACGGCCGGGCCCTCCCCGGTGGAAAGGTGCCCGGCCCGGAGACTACTGCGCTTCCCTGATCTTCCGCTTGATCCGGCCCAGCATCGCGGCCATGCCGCGCATGCGCAGCGGGGTGATCGCCCGGGTCAGGCCGAGACGGTCGGGGACGTCGTCGGGAACGGCGAGGACGTCCGCGGCAGGCAGCCCGTCGAGTCCCTCGAGCAGCACGCCGGCGAATCCGCGGGTGGTGGGAGCCTCCGGCGGGGCGGAGAAGAACAGGTGCACGCGGCGCTCGGGCTCCTCGCCGATCTCCATGGTGAGGAAGAGCGGGCTCTGGCACTCGACCACCTGCTCCAGGAGCTCGGGGTGGCTCCCGTAGCGCTCCGGCAGGTCCGGGAGTTCCCGGGAGAAATCGAGCAGGAGCTGCAGCCGGTCCGGCTCCGTCAGGTCCTGGAAGTCGTCGATGATCTCGGCGAGCTTCGCCGGGACGGCCCCGGTGGTCATCGGGCCGCCCGTACCCGGCTCGCGGGCACGTCGCCGGGCTCGGTGCCCCGGACGATCGGTACGCGCACAGCATTGCCCCATTCGGTCCAGGAGCCGTCGTAGTTGCGCACGTTCGGGAAGCCGAGCAGGTGCGTCAGGACGAACCACGTGTGGCTCGACCGCTCTCCGATCCGGCAGTAGGCGACGACGTCGTCGCCGTCCTGCAGGCCGGCTTCGCCGCGGTAGATGGCGTCGAGCTCCGCGCGCGTCCGGAAGGTTCCGTCCTCGGCGGCCGCACGCGCCCAGGGGACGGAGCGCGCGGTGGGGATGTGCCCTCCGCGCATCGCGCCCTCCTCCGGGTAGGCGGGCATGGTGGTGCGGGCCCCGGTGTACTCGTCGCCCGAGCGGACGTCGATCAGGGGCTTCCCGAGGTGGTCGAGGACATCGCTGAGGAAGGCGCGCACGGGCGCGTCGTCGCGCTCGACGACCGGGTAGTCGCTCGGTGCGGTGTCCGGCTTGTCCGTCGTGAGCTCCCGGCCCTCGGCCACCCACTTGTCGCGGCCGCCGTCGAGCAGCCGGACGTCCTCGTGGCCGAAGAGCGTGAAGACCCAGAGGGCGTAGGCGGCCCACCAGTTGCTCTTGTCGCCGTAGATCACCACGGTGGAGTCGCGGGAGATGCCCTTGGTGGCCATGAGGCGTGCGAACGCGGCGCCGTCGAGGTAGTCGCGCGTCACCTCGTCGTTCAGCTCGGTGTGCCAGTCGATCTTGACGGCGCCGGGCACATGGCCCGTCTCGTACAGCAGGACGTCCTCGTCGGACTCGACGACCACCAGGCCCTCGGCGCCCAGGTTGGCGGCGAGCCAGTCGGTGGAGACGAGCCGCTCGGGATGGGCGTACTCGGCGAACTTGTCCTGCGTATCTGGAGCCAGTGTCATTGCGGCCTTTCGCATAGCTGTCTGCTCGAAGGAGCGTCTCTTCCTCCCTAGCGTAACCACGCGCCCGCCCGATTGCTTCCGGCTCCCCAGCGTGCGGCCGGGGCCGCGATTCCCGGTGCCGGCGCCGGTGCAGGGGAGACCGGCGCCGGGTACCCCGCGTGCGATCAGTGTCCGGTTGACGTCCCGGCCCGCGTCCGATCCGCGTCCGGTTGACGTCCCGGCCCGCGTCCGATCCGCGTCCGGTCAAGGACCTGCGGGAGCGGCACGGACCACCGGCGCACGGACCGCCTTGCCGTAGTCTTGCCTAGCGAAGCGGCCTCCCGCGGGGGCCTCGCGACACCCAGCCGGAAAGAGAAAGCGGTCCAGATCCGTGCCAGCCACCGAACACCTCACAGCGCGCACCCCGAAGGTCTCCGTCGATGAGTTGCTGGGCGGTTTCTACCCGTCGCCCCGCTTCGGCGAGGTGTCCTTCGACACGTATCGTCCGGACCCCCAGCAGCCGTCGCAGTCTGCCGCCGTGACCAAGCTGCGCGAGTTCGCCTCCTCCGTCGACGAGCCCGAGCCCTCGGGATTCCGCAGACTGTTCGGCGGGGGCAGGAAGACCACCACGCGGGCGGGGATCTACCTCGACGGCGGATTCGGCGTCGGCAAGACGCACCTGCTCGCATCGCTCTGGCACGCATCCACGGGCCGCAAGGCGTTCGGTACCTTCGTCGAGTACACGAACCTGGTCGGAGCGCTGAGCTTCCGCAAGACCGTCGACGCGCTCAGCGGCTACAGCCTCGTGTGCATCGACGAGTTCGAACTGGACGACCCCGGGGACACGGTGCTGATGTCCCGGCTGATGCGCGAACTGGCCGACGCCGGCGTCAAGCTCGCGGCGACGTCGAACACCCTTCCCGGGTCGCTCGGGGACGGGCGCTTCGCAGCCGAGGACTTCCAGCGCGAGATCCAGGTCCTCGCGGACCAGTTCGAGGTGGCCAGGATCGACGGCGAGGACTACCGCCACCGGGGGCTGCCCCAGGCCCCGGCAGCGCTCGACGACGCCGCGCTGCGCGAGCGCATCGACGCCTACTCCGGCGGCGTCCTGGCGGAGGACGACTTCGGGGACCTGGTCCGGCATCTCGCCGACGTCCACCCGAGCCGTTACCGGCAGCTCCTCGACGGGATCGACGCCGTCGCCTGGCACGACGTGGAGACGATCACCGAGCAGTCCGTCGCCCTGCGGTTCGTGGTCCTGGCCGACCGGCTCTACGACCGGGACGTGCCGATCATGGCGAGCGGCACGACGTTCGACCACCTCTTCACCGAGGAGATGATGGGCGGCGGCTACATGAAGAAGTACTACCGGGCGGTCTCCCGCCTCACCGCCCTCGCGCGGCAGGGGAGCGACGTCGTCCACTAGGCCCATCGCGGTCCTCCCGCCGCCTCCGGCGGGAACGCAAGAAGCGCCGGTGCCGCCTCTCGGCGGGACCGGCGCTTCCTTATTGCCAGGCTGGGAATTACACGGCCGGCGGAGGGGTAGGGCTGGTGTCGCCCTTGCCGTCCTTCTTGTCGATCCTGTCCACCATCCCCGAAGCCTTCGTCTGCACTCCGTTGATGTGGTGCGAGTACTTGCCATGGGTCCTGCTGTCGACGAAGTCGCCAGCCTTCCCGATGCCGTTCTTCACCTTGTCGGAATTATCGCCAATGAGTTCGGTCGCCTTACCCGCGAGGGTGCCGGCCTTGCCCTTGAGCCCGTCCAATAAACCCACGGACACCTCCTTTCGGTCGTGGAAACGCAGGACCGTTTCCGCTGCTCCAAGCATAGAGGAGGAACCCCGGGGTCCGGCGGGAGAACGGAGGAGTTCGCTCGGGGCTGAGCACAAAAAATGCCCGGTCCTCGCCAGGACCGGGCAACGGCCGCAATCGGCCGGAAAGAGCGGACGACGGGATTCGAACCCGCGACATCCACCTTGGCAAGGTGGTGCTCTAGCCAGCTGAGCTACGTCCGCAAAAAAGCGCCCCCGAGGGGGCGCCTTCGTGGGCGATACTGGGATCGAACCAGTGACCTCTTCCGTGTCAGGGAAGCGCGCTACCGCTGCGCCAATCGCCCATTTTCATGGTGCTCGTACCGTAGTGAGGTGGGGACGGGATTCGAACCCGCGTATACGGCTTTGCAGGCCGCTGCCTCGCCTCTCGGCCACCCCACCGTGACCGGATCGCTCCGGCCACCGGACTGATCCGGCCATACAGTGACTTGCGAGCGGACGACGGGATTCGAACCCGCGACATCCACCTTGGCAAGGTGGTGCTCTAGCCAGCTGAGCTACGTCCGCAGAAGAAGGAAGAACCCGGAATTCCCGCTACCTGCTGAGCATTTCGCGGTGTTTCTTCGTTTTCCAACGAGAAAAAACTCTATCGGACGTTCGGGAGTTCGTCCAATCGGCGGGCGGACGCGCTGCCTCGGCGGGGCCCCGGGACGCCCCTTCGCCTGCATCCCGCTGTCAGAGGAGCCTGAGAGACTGGAGCCATGACCGCCCCGCTTCTTGCACACGCAACGCCGCACGGCCGCATGTACGCCCGCTCCACGACCGAGCAGCCGTCCGTGCCGTCCATCACCACCGTCATCTCGCAACTGCCCAGTTCCCTCGGTGGCTGGTTCGGTCACATGGCGGCCAGTGCCCTGTCGCGGGATCCGCGGCTGCCCGGAGCGCTGGGCGACCCGGCCGAGCTCAGGACGGCGGTCCGGGACGCGGCGTCGGCCGCCGAGCGCTACCGTGACGACGCGGCCCTGCGCGGCACCCGGGTCCATCACTACTGCGAGCAGGTTGCCCTGCGCGCCCTCGGCCGCCCCGACGAGCTCGAGGCTGCCCGACTGGCCCTGGAGGAGAACGGTGAGGGCGGTTTCGCGCAGCGGTTCGACGAGTGGTGGGACCTGTACGACGTGCGTCCCGTCGAGCCGGAACTGACGGTGTGGAACACCGAACTGGGCTACGCGGGCACCCTCGACCTCATCGCCACGATCGGCGGCAGGACCTGCCTCATCGACTACAAGACCAAGAACACCGACCGGAACGGCTTCGTGAAGGCCCTGGACGACAAGGTCGTCATGCAGCTGGTCGCCGGCATGAAGGCGCAGGAATCCCTCGTCGATCCGCAGAAGGGCGAATGGCGGCCGTGGGTCCACGACGACCAGCCGCTGCTGCTCGGCGTGGCCGTGGGCCAGACCGAGGTGCGGGCGATGCGGGCCAACCCCGCCGTGCTGCGGAACCATTGGCTGCGGTTCTGCGCCCTGCGCCGGGCCTGGGCGGCAGGGCTAGAGGCCGAGGAGGCCGGGCGCGCCCTGCTCCCGATCGGACCGCCCGCCACGAGGACGGCCCCCGCCGAGCCCGCGCTTCCCGCCTGAGGGGCCGACCGGGCCGAAGTCCGCGCGCCCGGGCGCCCCGGCACTAGGATTGACGGGAGCCGCGGCGAGCACGAGTGCCGCGGTGCCGATGATCCCGCGCCCTGCGCGCACTCCGCGAAGCGAGGAACCGAACACCGATGGCCGTCCTGAGTATCCGCATGATCGGCGATCCGATCCTCCGCACACCGGCAGCGGAGGTCACCGACTTCGGTCCCGACCTCGCCCGGCTGATCGAGGACATGACCGAGACGATGATCGACGTGCAGGGGGCAGGGCTCGCCGCGCCGCAGGTGGGGATCGGGCTGCAGGTGTTCACCTACCGCGTCGACGGCGCGGAGGGCCACGTGGTGAATCCGGTCCTCGAGCTCACGGGACCCTCCCAGGGGGAGTCCGACGTCGAAGGCTGCCTGTCCGTCCCGGGGCTCGGAAGCTTCGTGGACAGGACGGACCGGGCCCGCGTCACCGGACAGGACCTGACCGGCAAGGAGATCACCGTGGAGGGGACCGGCATGCTGGCCCGGGCGTTGCAGCACGAGACGGACCACTTGCGCGGGACCCTCTACATCGACCGGCTCGAGGGCGAGGACCGACGGAATGCCCTTCGGGCGATCCGCAGCGCCGACTACAACAGCGTCACGTCCCGCACGGCCGCCGAGCGGTCCCGGTCGCTCGGTTCGAGCTTCACCCCCGGCGCGGCATCGACCCCGGGCCGCGCAGGGACCTTCGGCCGGACCACCCGATGAGGATCCTCTTCGCAGGAACGCCCGAGGTCGCCGTCCCCTCCCTGCGGGCGCTCGTCGACGCGGGGTTCGACGTCGCCGCCGTGCTCACACGCATCGACGCGCCGCTGGGCCGCAAGAAGGTCCTGACCCCCAGCCCCGTCGCAGCTGCCGCGGGTGAGCTCGGGCTGCCGGTCCTCAAGGGGAACCGGTTCACTCCGGAGCTGCTCGAGCAGCTCTCCTCGCTCGACCTCGACGCCGCCGCGATCGTCGCCTACGGCGGCATCGTCCCGCCGGCCGGACTCGCCGTGCCGAAGCACGGCTGGATCAACCTGCATTTCTCGGTCCTGCCGGCATGGCGGGGTGCCGCACCCGTCCAGCACGCGGTCCTCGCGGGGGACGACGTCGCCGGTGCCACGACGTTCCGCCTCGAGGAGGGACTCGACACCGGTCCCGTCTTCGGCGTGATGACCGAGACGCTCGAACCGCAGGCCACGAGCGGTGAGGTCCTCGAGCGCCTCTCGCACAGCGGTGCCGTGCTGCTCGTGCAGACCCTCTCCGGCATCGCATCCGGACGGGTCGAGGCCGCGCCGCAGTCGGGCGAACCGAGCTTCGCTCCGAAACTGGGGATCGACGACGCCCGCATCGACTGGTCGGAACCCGCCGTCGCCGTCCGGCGCCGCATCAATGCCGTCACCCCCGAGCCCGGCGCGTGGACGACGCTCGAGGGGCAGCGCGTGAAACTCGGTCCCGTCTCGCCCGCCGCGGGGGACCCCGCCCCGGGAGACCCCGGCGGGGTGACCAGGCAGCCGGAAGCCGGGGGCCCACCCGCTCCCGGCGCGCTGCAGGTCGTGGGTCGGGAGGTCCGGGTAGGGACAGGCACGGAACCGGTGGTCCTCGGCAGCGTCCAGCCGGCGGGGAAGAAGATGATGAAGGCCCTCGACTGGGCACGAGGCGCGACGCGCGGAGAGCTGGTGTTCGAGTGAGCGGTACCGGAGGAACGAACAGCGGATCCGGGGGGAACGGCCCGTCCCGGCGATCCGGCGGCACCGGCGGACCGGGCAACCAGGCCGGCCGGGGGCAGGACGCCCCCCCCCCCCGCAACGAGCAGGGCCGGGAGCGCAACCGCGGCGGGGACCGCCAGTTCTCCTCGGCCGCGCCCTCGCAGCGCACCCGCCGCGCCGATCCCGCTCGACTCGTGGCGTTCGAGGTCCTCCGCGCCGTGGCCGCCGAGGACGCCTACGCGAACCTCGTCCTGCCGGCGAGCATCCGCAAGCACGCACTGGACCGCCGGGACGCCGGGTTCGCCACCGAGCTGACCTACGGCGCGCTGCGGGGCCAGGGGACGTACGACGCCGTCCTGGCCCGCTGCGTCGACCGGCCGCTCGATCAACTCGATCCCGCCGTGCTCGACGCGCTGCGCATCGGGGTCCACCAGCTCCTGGCGATGCGCGTCCCGGCGCACGCCGCGCTGGACCAGACCGTCGGACTGGTGCGCGCCGTGATCGGTGCCGGGCCCTCGTCGCTGGTCAATGCGGTGCTGCGCAAGGTGACCGCGCACGACCTCGAGGGCTGGATCGCCGAGCTCGTCGACGGCATGACGGACGCGACCGCGATCGCGGCGCTGCGCCACAGCCACCCCGAGTGGATCGTCCGGGCCCTGCGCCAGGCGCTCGTGGCCCACGGCCGCGACGTCGCCGAGATCGACGCACTCCTGGCGGCCGACAATGCAGCGCCGGTGGTGCACCTCGTGGCATTGCCGGGCCTCGCCACGCTCGACGACGCCCTCGCCGAGGGCGCGGAACCCGGTCGCCTCGCTCCCGGGTCGGCCTACTACTCGGGCGGCGACGTCAGCCGCCTCCCCGGGGTGTCCACGGGCACCATCCGCGTGCAGGATTCCGGTTCGCAACTCGTGGCCCGGGCGCTGGCCGCCGTCGACCTCGGCGACCGCCGGTCGGACGGTCCCGAGCAATGGCTGGACCTCTGCGCCGGCCCCGGCGGCAAGACGGCACTGCTCTCGGCGATCGGGCAGGACCGCGGTGTCCACCTCACCGCGAACGAGCCGGTGCCGCACCGCGCCCAGCTCGTCCGGCAGGCGCTGCGGCCCCTGCCCGCGGACTCGTGGACGGTCCGCGTGGGGGACGGGCGCGACGTCGGGCGGGAACAGCCGGAGAGCTACGACCGCGTGCTCGTCGACGCCCCCTGCACGGGACTCGGCGCGCTCCGGCGCCGCCCCGAGTCCCGGTGGCGCCGGCAGCCGTCGGATCTGGTGTCACTCGCGCCGCTCCAGCGCGAGCTGCTGGCCTCGGCCCTCGACGCCGTCGCGCCCGGGGGAGTGGTGGCGTACGTGACCTGTTCACCGCACCACGCGGAGACCGAGGCCGTCGTCGACGACTCCCTGAGGAGACGGACCGGCTTCGAGCGCCTCGATGCGGGAGCCGCCCTGGATGCCGTCAGCGTCGGCGGAGCCCTCGACGCCGGACACGGCTCGAGTGCGCAGCTGTGGCCGCACGTGCACGGCACCGATGCGATGTACCTCGCGCTCATCCGCAGGACTCTGTGAGGATGGACGGAGTCCCCCGCGGACGCCGTCGACCGTCCGAAACCCGAGCAGGGCAACGAAAGGAACCGCTGTGACCTCCCTCCGGATCAACCCGAGCATCCTGGCCGCGGACTTCGTCAACCTCGAGGCGGAGCTGCAGCGCATCGCCTCGGCCGATGCGGTGCACGTGGACGTCATGGACAACCACTTCGTCCCCAACCTGACGCTCGGACTCCCGATCGTGCGGCGCATCCAGGAGGTCAGCCCGCTGCCGCTGGACGTCCACCTGATGATCGAGGATGCCGACCGCTGGGCCCCGCAGTACGCGGAGGCAGGAGCCGCGTCGGTGACCTTCCATGCGGAGGCGGCAGCCGCCCCGGTCAGGCTCGCGCGCGAACTCCGCGGCGCAGGATCGAAGGCGGGCATGGCACTCCGGCCCGCGACGCCGGTGGAGCCCTACCTCGACATGCTCGCCGAGCTCGACATGCTGCTCGTCATGACGGTGGAGCCGGGATTCGGGGGACAGTCCTTCCTCGATCTCACGCTGCCCAAGATCCGCCGTGCCGCGGACGCCGTCCGGGGTGCGGGCCTGCCCCTGGTCATCCAGGTGGACGGCGGCATCACCGAGGAGACCATCCTCCGCGCAGCCGACGCCGGGGCCACCGTGTTCGTCGCCGGCTCGTCCGTCTACGGGGCGGACGACGCCTCGACCGCGATCGCCGCCCTGCGTTCGGCCGCCGGTCAGGAGAGCTAGACCCCTCTCCGGGGACTGCGGGGACTGCGGGGACGACGGCGGCACGCACCCCCGGTGCAGCCGGGTCCCGCGGTCCGGTCCGCTCCGTCAGGCCTTCGGGTCCGGCGGATCGGTCACCGTGATCCGCACGGCCAGCGCGGTCCTCGCGGCGTCCTTCAGCACCGCGAACCGGGGATCCGCGACCGTGACGAAGGGGACCTGCGGGAGCCCGGCGAAGGCAGCCAGCACGGGCTCGGCGAGGGTCGATTCCGCCAGCGCCCTGTCGCCGCCGAGCTGGAGGCACGACGGCGGATCGGCCCTGTACAGTGCTGCCGCGCGTGCGGCGGTCTCCTCCACCAGGGCGTCCGCCTGGTTCGCCCGGCGTCGCGCGAAGCGCTGCTGGGACCAGCCGCCCGCCGCCGTCCTGCCCTGGACGTACCGCGTGCCGGTCTTGGACGACAGCACCTGGCCCGACCTGGCGACGCCGACGGAGTACCCGCCGCGCCTGATCAGGAGGAGCCCGACCGTGAGGTCGGGGGCGACACCGTGCACGAGGTCCGAGAGCAGATCCGGCAGGACCTCCGCGGCGGAGGCGGCGGACCGGCCGGCGCCGGCCGGCGTGGCTCCTGGCGCGGTTGCCGGGGCAGCGCCACCGGGAAGCGGCGGGGCGAGCACGGCCGAGCAGCCGTTGCGGGCGACGATCCTGACGCCGGCGACCGTGCCATCGGCGCTCGGGGACGCCGGGGCCGGGAGGGCGGTGTAGGGACCGTTGCCAGCCTCGAAGCGGAACAGCCAGCCCGCGAGCCGATGGGGCTCGACGAGGACCGATCGGGTGGTGGACATGCTCCGCCTCTCGTGCCGCCTGCGTCAGTGGCCCACAGTAACGTTGACGCTGTGAATGATCTATTCAGCGCGGCTGCGGATGACGAGGCTGACGACGCGCCGTCCGACGGACCGCGCGCGCCGGGCACGGTGCGCCCGCGGAGCCCCCTCGCCGTCCGGATGCGTCCGCGCTCGCTGGACGAGGTGGTCGGGCAGCAGCACCTGCTCGGCTCCGGCTCGCCGCTGCGCACGCTCGCCGGCGAGCACGATCCGGGAGCGCACGCAGCGCCGTCGTCGGTGATCCTGTGGGGCCCGCCCGGTACCGGGAAGACGACGCTCGCCCACGTCATCGCGCGGGGCCAGGGCCGCACGTTCGTCGAACTCTCGGCCATCACGGCCGGCGTCAAGGACGTACGGCGGGTCATGGACGACGCCCTGACCTCCCGGGACCTGTACCGGCAGACCACCGTGTTGTTCCTCGACGAGATCCACCGGTTCAACAAGGCCCAGCAGGATGCCCTCCTGCCCGGCGTCGAGAACGGGTGGGTGGTGCTGATCGCCGCGACCACCGAGAACCCGTCCTTCTCGGTGGTGTCGCCGCTGCTGTCCCGCTCGCTGCTGCAGACCCTGAGGCCGCTCGACGAGTCGGACATCCGCGGCCTCCTGCAGCGCGCCGTCGACGACGAGCGCGGTCTGGCCGGCACCGTCGAGGTGTCCGAGGAGGCGCTCGAGCACCTCGTCCGCCTCGCGGCCGGCGACGCGCGGCGGGGACTGACGGCGCTCGAGGCGGCTGCCGGCGTCGCACTGTCCGGCACCGGCGACGGGACAGCGCCCGCAGGCCACGCACCCGCGTCGACGTCCCGTGCGGACCAGGACGACAGCGAGGACGGTGAGGAGCCACTCCCGGTCCTCGTGACGCTCGCCCACGCCGAGAAAGCCGTGGACGTCGCTGCGCTCCGCTACGACCGCGCGGGGGACCAGCACTACGACGTGGCGAGCGCGTTCATCAAGTCGCTGCGGGGATCCGACGTCGATGCTGCCCTCCACTACGTCGCGAAGATGCTCGAAGCGGGGGAGGACCCGCGGTTCATCGCCCGGCGCCTCATGATCTCGGCATCCGAAGACGTCGGGATGGCCGATCCGACGGCGCTGCAGACTGCCGTCGCGGCGGCGCAGGCGGTGCAGCTCGTGGGCATGCCGGAGGCGCGGATCATCCTGGCCGAGGCGGTGGTGCACATCGCCACGGCCCCGAAATCGAATGCGGCCTACAACGGGATCAATGCCGCCATCGCGGACGTCAGGGCGGGCCGCGGGCAGGGCATTCCCGCTCATCTGCGGGACGCACACTATCCGGGCGCGAGCCAGCTCGGCCACGGCAAGGGCTACGTCTACTCGCACGACGAGCCGCACGGCATCGCCCTGCAGCAGTACGCGCCGGACGATCTCGTGGGGCGGGACTACTACCAGCCGACCGATCGCGGGGCCGAACGGGACATCGCCTCGAGGCTGTCCAGACTGCGCCGCATCATCCGGGGGAGATAGGGCGCACGGACGACCGTGGTCATCCTTCAGTTCCCCGTGCGCGTCGGCCGGTCGCCGTCGCGACCGAGCTCCTCGTCCATGCTGCGTGTCGCGTCGGAGAGGGAGGAGGACGAGGTCCTCCTCCCTGCAGGGAGGTCGAGGGGGTAGGAGTCGGTCCCGGTCCGCCTGATTCGGCCCCGCCCTGCCTCGCTGGTAGGATGGGACGCTGACTGGCAAGTCGTCGTGTACCAGCCTCCTCTCTTATGCTCACCAGCAGGTCTCCTGCTGCGCCGCGCGGGGTGGCGGCCAGGGTCGCGGCGGACTGTAGTACCGGGAAGCGGCCAATCCCGGCTCTCCGCAAGTGGAGGCCAGCGACACCAGGAAGTGCGGACGCCCCCGTGGCGCCGGTCCGTTTCTTCGCCGCAAAAAATCGAAAGGTAGACGTGGCTAACAACACACGTGCCCGCCGGAAGGTCCGCATCTCGCGGGCCCTCGGCATCGCCCTGACCCCGAAGGCAGAGAAGTACCTCGAGCGTCGGCCGTACGCGCCGGGCCAGCACGGCCGTGCGCGTCGCAAGCAGGACAGCGACTACGCCGTACGTCTGCGTGAGAAGCAGCGCCTGCGCGCCCAGTACAACATCCGCGAAGCGCAGATGGCCCGCATCTTCGAGGAAGCCCGCCGCACCGCAGGCCTGACCGGTGAGAACCTGATCGAGCTGCTCGAGATGCGTCTCGACGCCCTCGTGCTGCGTGCCGGTTTCGCCCGGACCAGCGCCCAGGCCCGCCAGCTCATCGTGCACCGCCACATCATGGTCGACGGCGCCCGCGTGGACCGCCCGTCGTTCCGCGTGGCCGAAGGCCAGCTCATCCACGTCCACAGCCGCAGCGAGACCATGGTCCCGCTCCAGGTTGCTGCCGCTGGTGCGCACCGCGACGTCCTCCCCGCCGTCCCCGGCTACCTGGACGTCCAGCTCGACAAGCTCCAGGCACGCCTCGTGCGTCGCCCCAAGCGCTCCGAGGTCCCCGTGACCTGCGAAGAGCAGCTCGTCGTCGAGTACTACGCACGCTGATCCCCTCCGCTGACGGTCGTCTCCGCCGGCGCAGGACGAAGTGTGGACCAAGAGCCCGCGGCACACGCCGCGGGCTCTTCGTTCTGTAAGGTACTAAGAGCAAGAATTCCCACGCCCGCCCCGGAGGCGGTGCACCCCTGTGTAGAAGGAGACCGCCCATGTCAGGTGGAGATATTGCGGGCCTGATAGCTGCAGGCGTGTTCGCCGTCCTGGTGCTGCTGCTGGCCGTGCCGATCTGGAAGCTCGGGCGGGTGTTCGACGAACTGCGCAAGGCGATCCGTACCGTCACCGACGAGACGACGCCGCTGATCGAGGAGGTCACGAGCACCGTGAGCACCACCCACCAGCAGCTCAAGACCGTCGACGGCATCACCTCCAACGTCTCCGACGCGTCGGCCAACATCTCCGCCCTGTCGTCGCTGGTCGCCGCCACCGTCGGCTCCCCGCTCATCAAGGTGTCGGCGTTCTCCTACGGTGTCCGCTCGGCCCTCGCGGGCCGCAAGGCGCCTGCACGACGCCGTCGCAGCCGCTAGCCCACCAAAGAACCGGAGAGAACGATGATTCGAAGAGCCTTCTGGCTGGCAGCCGGCATCACGATCGGCGTCGTCGCCGTGCGCAAGGTGTCGCAGGCGAAGTCCACCCTCGGCCCCGAGGGGCTGAACCGCGCCGTCGGGCAGATCAGCGACAGCATCGCCGACTTCGCCGACGCCCTGCGTTCGGCCATGTCGGAGCGCGAGACCGACCTGCGCGCCGCACTCGGCGTCCAGGAGCCGGCCGCTCCCGGCGCCGAGGCGTCCGGCGGGACGCTCCCCGCGCCGCGCCGCGCCCTCGGCTAGCACCGCGCAGCCCCACAGCCCGACCGACGGCCCCGCGGGGAACGCGTCCCGCGCCCGGGCGTCGCGCCGGCGGCACGCCATGCCGCGCCGCGTCCGGTCGCCCCGGCGCCCCGACCGGTCCACCGCGTCCCGACCAACCACTGAAGGATTGCCCCATGAAGTCCCACGAGATCGCCAGTCGCTGGCTGAGCTACTTCGAGAAGAACGGGCACACGGTCGTGCCCTCGGCGTCACTGATCTCTTCCGATCCGTCGCTGCTCTTCACGGTCGCCGGGATGGTGCCCTTCATCCCGTACCTGACGGCCCGCGAGGTGGCGCCGTACAGCCGGGCCACCAGCGTGCAGAAGTGCATCCGCACGGGTGACATCGAGGAGGTCGGCAAGACCGCCCGCCACGGCACGTTCTTCCAGATGTGCGGCAACTTCTCCTTCGGCGACTACTTCAAGGCCGACGCCATCCGCCTCGCCTGGCAGCTCCTGACCAGCGACGTGGCCGACGGCGGCTTCGGCCTGCCGGCGTCCAGGCTCTGGATCACGGTCTACCACGAGGACGAGGAAGCCCTGGAGATCTGGCGTGACAGCATCGGCGTCCCGGTCGAGCGCATCCAGAAGATGGGCAAGAAGGACAACTACTGGTCCACCGGGCAGCCCGGCCCGGCCGGTCCCTGCTCCGAGATCTTCTACGACCGCGGACCCGCGTACGGAGTGGACGGCGGCCCTGAAGCCGACGACACCCGGTACGTGGAGATCTGGAACCTCGTGTTCATGCAGTACCAGCGCGGCGAGGGCACCGGCAAGGACGACTTCGAGATCCTCGGCGAGCTCCCGAAGAAGAACATCGACACGGGCCTCGGCCTCGAGCGCCTCGCCATGATTCTGCAAGGCGTCGAGAACATGTACGAGACGGACCAGGTCCGGCCCGTCCTCGACCGGGCCGCGGCTCTCAGCGGCAAGGCCTACACGAGCGCCGAGTCGCCCGAGGACCCGCACCACACCGACGACGTCCGCATGCGCGTGGTAGCCGACCACATCCGGTCCTCGCTCATGCTCATCGCCGACGGCGTCACCCCCTCCAACGAGGGCCGCGGCTACGTGCTGCGCCGCCTCATCCGCCGCGCCGTGCGTGCCATGCGCCTCCTCGGGGTCGAGAAGGCGTGCCTGCCGGAGCTGCTGCCGGCATCACGCGATGCCATGAAGGGCGTCTACCCGGAGGTCGAGAAGGACTTCGAACGCATCAGCCGGATCGCGTACGCGGAGGAGAAGGCATTCCTGCGCACCATCGCCTCGGGTACGGCCCGGCTCGAGGAAGCCGTCCGGGAGTCGCTCGCCGAGGAACGTCCCCTGTCCGGCCAGGATGCCTTCACGCTGCACGACACCTACGGTTTCCCGATCGACCTGACCCTCGAGATGGCGGAGGAGGCGGGACTGGCCGTGGACGCCGACGGCTTCCGCTCGCTCATGCTCGAGCAGCGCCGGCGCGCCCAGGCGGATGCCCGCGGGAAGAAGGCCGGCCACGCCGACCTCTCGGTCTTCAACGAACTCCTCGGACGCGGCCAGACGATCTTCACCGGCTACGACGAGCTGACGTCCGAGGCGACGATCATCGGCGTGCTCGACAAGGGCGCGTCGGTCCCGAGTGCGCTCCAGGGCGACGAGATCGAGCTCGTCCTCGACCAGACCCCGTTCTACGCGGAGGCGGGCGGCCAAGCGGCAGATGTCGGCCTGATCACTGGGGACGGCTTCGTCGTCGAGGTCCTCGACGTCCAGCGGCCCGTCAAGGGCCTCAGCGTGCACCGCGCCGTCGTGCGGGAGGGCGAGGTCGCCCAGGGTGCAACGGTGACGGCTGCCGTCGACCGCCAGCGCCGCCACGCAGGGGAGCAGGCCCACTCGGGGACGCACATCGTCCACGCCGCCCTGCACGAGATCCTCGGTCCCGAGGCGCTCCAGCGCGGGTCCTTCAACAAGGCCGGATACCTGCGCTTCGACTTCTCCTGGGGCGAGGGCATCAGCGCCGCGGCCCGCTCGGAGATCGAGGAGGTCTCCAACATCGCGATCCGCAACAACTACGAGGTCGAGACGAAGATCATGTCCCTCGCGGACGCCAAGGCCCTCGGCGCGACGGCCCTCTTCGGTGAGGCGTACGGCGACACTGTCCGCGTGGTCGAGATGAACGCCGAGTTCTCCCGCGAGCTGTGCGGCGGCACGCACGTGGCGTCCACGTCGCTCATCGGCAGCCTGACGCTCCTCGGCGAGCAGTCCGTCGGATCGGGTAACCGGCGCGTGGAGGCCCTCGTCGGGCTCGACGCGTTCCGGCACCTCGCCGCCGAGCGGGCCCTCGTCTCCGAGCTCTCCGACATGCTGAAGGTGCCGTCCGCCCAGCTGCCCGAGCGCCTCTCCGCCACGCTGAACAAGCTCAAGGCCGCGGAGAAGGAACTCGACCGGCTCCGCAAGGAACAGCTCGCCGCGGCCGCGGGATCGCTCGTCGACACGGCCGTCGACGTCGACGGCGTGCGCGTCGTCGCGCACGACGCCGGCGAGATCGGCGGCGCGGACGAACTGCGGACGCTCGTGCTCGACCTGCGCGGACGCCTGGGATCCGAACCGGCAGTGGTCGCCGCGACCGGCGTCTCGCAGGACCGACCGCTCGTGCTCGTCGCGACCAACGAGGCGGCGCGGACCGCCGGCGTGAAGGCCGGAGCACTGGTCCGCACGGCGGCGAAGATCCTCGGCGGCGGCGGCGGCGGCAAGGACGACGTCGCGCAGGGCGGCGGTTCGGACGCCTCGCGCATCCCCGACGCACTCTCCGCCATCCGCACGGCTGTAGCGGAACGCTGACGCCTCCCATGACGGACGACGGCGCGGGAGCGGCGACCGGGAACCCGGACGCCGCTCCCTATCCCCGCGGTCCGAAGCTCGGGGTGGATGTCGGGCAGGTCCGCGTGGGGCTCGCCGGCTGCGACCGGGACGGCCTGCTGGCCACCCCCATCCGGACGCTGAAGCGCGACGCGCGCAAGAACAGCGACGTCCGGATCCTCGTCCGGGAAGCCGTGGAACGCGGCGCCGTCCAGATCGTCGTGGGACTTCCGAAGAACCTCAGCGGCCGGGAGGGCGCGTCCGCCGACATGGCCCGGACCTATGCCGGCCTGGTGGCCGAGGAATTGATCCGCCAGTCCCACCCGGTGCCGGTACGCTTGGTCGATGAACGGCTGAGCACGGTATCGGCCCACCGTTCGCTCCACGCGGCTGGTCTGAGCAGCCGCGAGCATCGTAAAGTGGTGGATCAGGTGGCTGCTGTCGAAATTCTCCAGCACGCCATCGACATGCAACGTTCACGTGGACGGGACGTGGGGGATCCGGTTCCTGTGCGTGAGGCAGAGGTCGCTCAGGGCCTCCCGCCGACCCCTACTGAGGAGCCAGTTATCAAGGACAGTTCGTCGAGCACGAGGGAACCGGAGTCATGAGTAACCGTACCGGCCAGTCTCCCGCCTCCCGCGACTCCGACGGCCGACACGGCCCCGGGACCCACGCCGGGGACGAGGGGTACGCCCACCCCGAGCCCGTGGAGGAGTTCTTCGCCGCGCAGGACGACCCGCGGCCCGACCGCCGGCCGCAGTCGTCCAAGATGCGGCAGCGACGGCGCCTGCGCCGCACCGTCGTCATGCTCGTCGTCCTCATGCTGTTCGCGGGCACGGTCTACGGCGCCGCGATGATGCTGCGTGACTTCCTCGGACTCGACGACGTCACCGACTACGCAGGGCCCGGCGGCGAGGAGACCGTGTTCACGGTCCCCTCGGGGGCCGGTGCCCTCGCGATCGGCGAGGGCCTCGAGACCGCCGACATCGTCGCCGACTCGGCGACCTTCGTCACGGCGCTCTCGGCGATCGCGGAGGGCCGCGAGGTCCAGCCGGGCGAATACGAGATGCGCCTGCAGATGTCCTCCTCGGATGCCGCGGAGGCGCTGCTGGGCGCCGACCCGTCCCTCGTGTCCTACGCCGCCGTCGCGCGGGACCTCCGGCAGAACGAGGTCTTCGACATCCTCACCGAATCGACGGGTATCCCGCGCGCCGAGTTCGAGGCACTCGCGGCCGCACCGACGCAGTTCGGCCTCCCGCCGCAGGCACTCTCGCTCGAGGGCTACCTGCACCCGGGGGAGTACCGCTTCGACGTCGAGGCCGGCGCCACGGACATCATCGCCGAGATGGTCAAGGCCACGACGGACCGCCTGGCGCAGGACGGCGTCACCGATCCGAACAAGCAGTACGAGATCCTCACCATCGCGAGCATCGTGCAGGCCGAGGCCGGCGAGGGCGACTACGCGACCGTGGCCGGCTCGATCAACAACCGGCTCACGCCCGGCAACACCGAGACCAACGGCCTCCTGCAGTCCGACGCCACCGTGGCTTACGGGCTGGGCAAGCGGACCTACCAGCTGACGCCGGAGGAGAAGGCGGACACGTCCAACCCGTACAACACCTTCGCGAACCCCGGCCTGCCGAAGGGTCCCATCGGCTCCCCGAGCGACGAGGCCATCGACGCGACGGTCAATCCGGCGGACGTGCCGTTCTACTTCTGGGTGACGGTGAACCTCGACACGGCCGAGACCAAGTTCTCCGAGACCTACGCGGAGCACCTGCGCTACGTCGCCGAGTACGACGCCTGGTGCGCCGACAACGCCGGACGGTGCGAGTAGGTGCCCTGGGCGGCACCGGGGGTACCGGGGGCGCCTCCGCGTCTCCGAGCCGCCGTCATCGGTTCCCCCATCGGCCACTCCAAGTCGCCGCTGCTCCACGCGGCGGCCTACCGGGCCCTGGGGATCGACTGCTCCTACACCGCCGTCGAGGTCGCTGAAGCGGACCTCACCGACTTCGTCGCCGGAGTGCGACGCTCCGACGGCTGGCGCGGACTGTCCGTCACCATGCCGCTGAAGGGCGGCATGGCCCGGCTCGTCGACCACACCACGGACCCGGCGTCGGTGCTCGGGGTGGTCAACACCGTCGTCGTCGAAGGGCACGGCGCGGACCGGGTCCTCACCGGACACAACACCGACGTCGCGGGAGTGGCGAACGCCCTGGCCGCCGCCGGCGTCCGGCGGCCCGAGCGGGCCGCCGTACTCGGGGGAGGTGGCACCGCTGCCGCGGCCGTCGCGGGGCTCGCCCGGCTCGGTGCCACCGAGGTCACGGTGCTCGTGCGCCGGCCGGAGGCGGCCACCGGGCTCGCGACGATCGGGACCGCGCTCGGCATCGGCGTCACGGTCGAGCCCTGGGGCGGGGCAGGACGGGCGCTGGCGGAGTCGGACGTCGTCATCTCCACGCTCCCGCCCCGCGCAGCGGACGCGCTCTGCCCCCTCCGGGACGGTTTCCGCACGGACGGGACGCTGCTCGACGTCGCCTACGACCCATGGCCCAGCGCCCTCGCAGCGGACTGGCAGCGCGCCGGCGGCACGATCGTGCCCGGCCTCGACATGCTGCTCCACCAGGCGGTCGAACAGGTCCGCCTGTTCTTCCCGGACATCGGGCAGGACAGCGCGACGGTCTTAAACGTGATGTGTGACGCAGTGGGCGCCCCCCGGCACTGAAGCCTGCAGTGCTGCATGGCAGTATGGAAACCATGTTGCGTTGGTTGACGGCAGGAGAATCGCACGGCCCCGCCGTGGTCGGGATCATCGAGGGCATGCCCGCGGGAGTGGGCATCACGAGTACCGACATCCAGGAAGCACTGGCCCGCCGCCGCCTCGGCTACGGGCGCGGAGCCCGCATGAAGTTCGAGCAGGACTCCGTCCGCATCCTCGGCGGCGTGCGCCACGGCCTCACGCAGGGCGGACCCGTGGCCATCGAGGTCGCCAACACCGAGTGGCCCAAGTGGGAGAAGATCATGTCCGCGGATCCGCTCGGCGAGGAGGACGCCGCCGAACTCGCCGCCTCGGCACGCAACGCACCCCTCACCCGGCCCCGGCCGGGGCACGCGGACTTCACGGGCATGCAGAAGTACGGTTTCGACGAGGCTCGCCCCGTCCTCGAGCGCGCGAGTGCCCGCGAGACCGCCACGCGCGTGGCCCTCGGCACGGTGGCCGCGAAGTTCCTCGAGGGCCTCGGCATCCGGCTGGTCAGCCACACGGTGTCCATCGCCTCCGTGTCCGTCCCCGAGGACGCGCCCCTGCCCGGTCCGAACGACGTCATCGCGCTCGACACCGACCCGCTGCGGTGCTTCCACCGGGACACCTCGGACGCGATGGTGGCCGAGGTCGACGCCGCGCACAAGGAGGGCGAGACCCTCGGGGGAGTCGTCGAGGTGGTCGCCTACGGCCTGCCGCCGGGACTCGGGAGCTACGTCCACTGGGACCGCCGGCTCGACTCGCGCCTCGCTGCCGCCCTCATGGGGATCCAGGCCATCAAGGGCGTCGAGGTGGGCGACGGGTTCGAGACCGCCGCGCGCCGCGGAACCGCCGCACACGACGAGATCGTCCGGAACGAGGACGGCAAGATCGTCCGTGTCAGCAACCGCGCGGGCGGCATCGAGGGCGGCATGAGCATCGGCGACGCACTCCGCGTCCGCGCCGCGATGAAGCCCATCGCCACGGTTCCGCGCGCACTGCGCACGGTGGACGTGAGCACGGGTGCCGCCGCCCGGGCCCACCACCAGCGCTCCGACGTGTGCGCCGTGCCGGCGGCGGGAGTGGTCGCCGAGGCCATGACCGCGCTGGTGCTGGCCGAGGCGGTCACCGAGAAGTTCGGCGGCGACTCCCTCGCGGAGACCGCCCGCAACCTGCAGAGCTACCTCGAGAACATCCCGGAGTTCCTGGACTCCGCCGGCGTGTGATGGAGACCCGTTCGCGCCTGGTGCTCATCGGGCCCATGGCATCGGGCAAGTCGGCGGTGGGGCGCGCACTCGCGCAGCGCCTGCACGTCCCCTTCATCGACTCGGACCGCGTGATCGTCGAACGGCACGGCAGTATCGGCTCCCTCTTCGCCCGCGAGGGTGAGCAGTTCTTCCGGAGCATCGAGGCCGACGTGGTGGGCGAGGCCCTGAGGACCGACGACGCCGTCGTCTCCCTCGGTGGCGGAGCTGTGCTCCATCCGCGGACCCGTGCGCTGCTCGCCGATGCCACCGTGGTGTTCCTCGACACCGACATCGACACCGTCCTGCCCCGCATCAGCGCGGACACAGCCCGTCCCCTCCTCGCGGGGAGTCCGGCCGAGCGCTGGCAGGAGCTCTACGCGCAGCGCCGTCCCACCTACGCCTCCCTCGCGTCGATCACCATCGACACGCGCGGCCGCTCGGTGCGCGCCGTCGCCGACGCAGTGCTGCAGGAACTGCCCCGAGACCACCGGGCCGACCGTGACGTCGTCCCGGCACAGATCATCCACCCGAACGACGAAAGCGGGACGCAACCCCATGTCGACTGACGACGCGACCATCATCCCGGTGACCGGCAGCACTCCCGAGAACACCTACGACGTCGTCGTGGGACGGGGACTGCTGGGCCGCCTGCCGGCGATCCTCGGGGAGCGGGTGCGCCGCGTGCTGGTCATCCACCCGCGTGCCCTGCGCGCCACGGGAGACACCGTGCGCGCCGAACTCGCCGATGCCGGCTTCACGGCCGTGACGGCCGAGATCCCGGACGCCGAGGAGGGCAAGCACATCCAGGTGGCCGCCTTCTGCTGGCAGGTGCTCGGCCAGAACGACTTCACCCGCTCCGACGCCGTCGTCACGGTAGGTGGCGGAGCGGTGACGGACCTCGGCGGGTTCGTCGCAGCCACCTGGCTGCGCGGCGTGCGGGTGGTGCACCTTCCCACGAGCCTCCTCGGGATGGTGGACGCCGCTGTCGGCGGCAAGACGGGCATCAACACGGCCGAGGGGAAGAACCTCGTGGGCGCCTTCCACCCGCCGGCGGCGGTCCTCGCCGACCTGGACGCCCTGGGCACGCTGCCGAAGAACGAGCTCGTGACCGGGCTCGCGGAAGTGGTCAAGTGCGGCTTCATCGCGGACCCCGTCATCCTCGACCTGATCGAGCAGGACACCGCGGCCGCCACGGACGCGGCATCGCCGGTGCTGCGCGAGCTCGTGGAACGCGCCATCCGGGTGAAGGCCGACGTCGTCTCGGAGGACCTGCGCGACACGGGCCGCCGTGAGTACCTCAACTACGGCCACACCCTCGGGCACGCCATCGAGCTCGCCGAGCGGTACTCCTGGCGCCATGGCGCCGCGGTGTCGGTGGGCCTGGTCTTCGCGGCCGAACTCTCCCGGATGGTGGGGCGGCTCAGCGACGCGGACGCCGACCGCCACAGGGCCATCCTCGAATCCCTCGGGCTCCCCGTGACCTACCGCCGGGACCGCTGGGCGTCCCTCCTCGACGGGATGCGCCGCGACAAGAAGTCCCGTGGCGACCTCCTCCGCTTCGTCGTGCTCGACGGCATCGGCCGGCCCGGCATGCTCGAGGTCCCCGACACCTCCCTGCTCTTCGCCGCCTATCAGGAGATCGCCTCCTGAGCGGCGGCGACGGTCCTCCGCACGGCCACGGGAGCCCGCCGCGCCGCGCGGGGTAGACTGGCTTCTGGACTTTTGGCGCGACTCCGCGCGCCCGCTGTGCCTCGGCCGGCCCATCCATCCGCGAAACCGACGAAAGTGAATCTGTGGCGACCACGAACGACATCAAGAACGGCACTGTGCTGAAACTCGAGGGCAACCTCTGGAACGTCCTCGAATTCCAGCACGTCAAGCCCGGCAAGGGTGGAGCATTCGTCCGCACCAAGCTCCGCAACATCCTCTCCGGCAAGGTGGTCGACAAGACCTTCAACGCAGGCCTCAAGATCGAGACGGCCACCGTGGACCGCCGCGACTACCAGTACCTGTACAAGGACGGCGAGGACTTCGTCTTCATGGACACCACGGACTACGACCAGATCACCGTGCCCGGCAAGGTGGTCGGCAACGCCGCGAACTTCATGCTCGAGAGCCAGATGGCCACCATCGCCATGCACGAGGGCTCACCGCTCTACGTCGAGCTCCCCGCGTCCGTCACGCTGGAGATCACCTACACCGAGCCGGGCCTGCAGGGCGACCGCTCGACCGGCGGCACCAAGCCCGCGACGGTCGAGACCGGCCACGAGATCCAGGTCCCGCTGTTCTTGGGAAACGGCACCAAGGTCAAGGTCGACACCCGGACCGGCGAGTACCTGGGACGCGTCAACGAGTGAGCGCCCGCAGTAAGGCCCGACGCCGGGCCCTCGACATCCTCTTCGAATCGACGCAGCGCGAAATACCTGCCCTCGAGGTCATCCGCGCACGCCGCGAGAAGACGGACATGGTCATCGCCGACTACACGGTGGACATCGTCGAGGGCGTCCTCGAGCACCAGGAGCAGATCGACGAGTTCCTCAGCACCTACTCCCAGGGCTGGACGCTCGACCGCATGCCCGCGGTGGACCTCATGATCCTGCGGATCGGCAGCTGGGAACTGCTGTACAACGACGACGTCCCCGACGGCGTCGCGGTGAGCGAGGCCGTGGAGCTCGCCAAGGTCCTCTCCACCGACGAGTCGCCGAAGTTCGTCAACGGCCTCCTCGGCCGGCTGCAGCAGCTCAAGCCGACCCTGCTCGCGTAGCTCCGCCGACGGATCCTCCGCCACCGGAAGCTCCCGCTGATCGCCCTCCGGGCCGTCGACGGGAGCTTCCCGCGTTCCCGGCCCGGAGCGTGCGGGTGCGCGTCAGCGGGCGGCCGATGCCAGCTGGAAGATCCGCGCGCGCCGCTGCGTGGCGTCGTCCAGGAGCCTGCGTTCCTCGGCGGCGTAGTCGGCGTCGCGCCGTCCGCCCAGCATGCGCTGCCGCGTGTAGGCGATCCGCGATCCGGTGCGGATGAACGCGCGCATGTCCCGCTCGGCGCCCACGGACTGCGCCCAGGCGAGCGCCTGCGACCGGCCCGGGCGCGTCGCCAGCATCCGCACCTCCTCGGGCGTGAACCAGCCGGCCCGGGCGTAGTCGCCGAGCCGTGCCTCGGTCAGGCGGCGCTCGGAGCGGCGCAGGAGGACGACGGAGATCACCGCGGCGACGAACAGCGGCACCTGGACCACGAGGTAGAACAGGAAGAAATCGTTGAACAGCACGAGGGTACCGCCGTTCCACAGCATGTGCCCCGCGATCGCCGGGAGGAGGCCGAGGACGAAGGCCCCGAGGATCCGGGCGTTCCCGCCGCCACGGCTCAGCGCGAACCCGAGGACGAAGCCGAGCAGCGAGGTGAACATGACGTGGGCGAAGGGCGAGAACAGGCCGCGCAGGATGAAGACGCCCACCAGCGCGCCGGCGTTCCCCGACTCCGCCACGGCGGAACCGAAGTACAGGATGTTCTCCGTGAACGCGAAGCCCGCCGCCACCGTCCCGGCGTAGACGATGCCGTCCACGGGGCCGTCGAAATGGCTACGACGCGTGTAGACGAGGATCAGCACGCCGAGCCCCTTGGCGAACTCCTCGACCAGCGGCGCCTGCAGCACCGGCCCGATCACCTCCGGTGAGCTGGTGCCGAGCGCGCTGACCAGCAGTTCCACGACATAGGTGCCGAGCAGCAGCGTCACGACGACGGAGGTGCCGGCACCCCAGAGGAACGCGAAGAGCAGGGCGCCGCGCGGTTCGGGATCCCACCGGTCGATCCAGCGCAGGCCCAGCAGGCAGATGCCCAGCGGCACGAGGGCGAGGATGCCGCAGAGCAGGAACGCGGACGGACCCAGCGACAGGGAGAGCAGGAGCAGGACGCCTGCCACGACGAGGGCCGCGACGATCACGAGGAGCACGTTGAGCACGCCGTGGCGGCGCGGGGGAGGCTGGTTCCAGACGGGCTGGAAGGGGTGCCCTGCAGTGCGGGCGGGCGCCGGACGGTGGTGCCGTACCGTGGTCGCGCCCCACCAGCCCTGCAGCTGCTGCGGCTGCTGCCGCGGTCGATGGTGGCCGTCGGGGTGGTGGTCCACGCCC
Organism: Arthrobacter sp. TmT3-37; assembly: GCF_054510835.1. Classification (NCBI taxonomy): domain Bacteria; kingdom Bacillati; phylum Actinomycetota; class Actinomycetes; order Micrococcales; family Micrococcaceae; genus Arthrobacter; species Arthrobacter sp. TmT3-37. Next base: position 166,021 of record NZ_JBTNDU010000005.1, read on the forward strand.
CCGGGACCGTTCCACCGCGGGCCGCCCGCGCCTGCTCCGGAATCGTTTCTCGCCATGGTGCAACCCTAGGGGCAAGCGGCGCTGTGATAGTTTTGACGGTGCAACCAGCCTTTAAATTCCGTCCAGTGAGGCGGGGAAGGAGGAAGCGTGTTATGAACGTGCCTGCCTCGGAAACCGGCATCCACAAGCGCGTCGTTCTCGCAGAAGCAGACATCGACCGTGCTCTCACGCGCATCGCCCATGAGATCCTCGAGGCGAACAAGGGGCCGCGTGATCTCGTCCTCCTCGGCATCCCGCGCAGGGGTTTCCCCCTGGCGCAGCGGCTCGCCCAGAAGATCGCGGCCGTCGACCCGTCCGTCGACGCGGATCTCATCACGGGACAGCTCGACGTCACCCTGTACCGTGACGACCTCCAGCGCAATCCCACCCGCTCGCCGCTCGCCACCCAGCTCCCGCCGTCGGGCATCGACGACAAGGTCGTGGTGCTGGTCGACGACGTCCTGTACTCGGGACGCACCATCCGTGCGGCCCTCGACGCCCTCGCGGATCTCGGACGCCCGCGCATCGTGCGCCTCGCGGTCCTCGTGGACCGCGGGCACCGGGAACTGCCCATCCGCGCCGACCACGTCGGCAAGAACCTCCCGACGTCCTCCCGCGAGCGCGTGCGGGTCCACCTCGCGGAGATCGACCTGATCGGGGGTTCCGCGGTGAACGAGGTCGTCATCGAGGACCGCGCGTGAAGCACCTGCTCAGCACCCAGGACCTCTCCGCGAGGAACGCCCTGCGCCTGCTGGATGTCGCCGAGGAGATGTCCGCCGTGGGGGAGCGGGAGATCAAGAAGCTCCCGGCCCTGCGCGGACGCACCGTGGTGAACCTCTTCTTCGAGGACTCCACGCGCACGCGCATCTCCTTCGAGGCCGCGGCCAAGCGCCTGTCCGCGGACGTCATCAACTTCGCGGCGAAGGGCTCCTCCGTGTCGAAGGGGGAATCCCTGAAGGACACGGCCCAGACCCTCGAGGCGATGAGCGCGGACGCCGTCGTCATCCGCCACCCGGCGTCCGGGGCACCGGCCCGCCTCGCCGCGTCGGGCTGGATCGACGCGGCCGTGGTCAACGCCGGCGACGGGACCCACGAACACCCCACCCAGGCACTGCTCGACGCGTTCACCCTGCGCCGCCACTGGGCCCGGATCGGCGGCGGCCCCTCGGCCGGCACCACGCTCGCCGGGATGAAGGTCCTGATCGTCGGTGACGTCCTCCACTCCCGGGTGGCCCGCTCCAACGTGTGGCTCCTGACGACCCTGGGTGCGGAGGTCCTGCTCGCGGGCCCGCCCACGCTGCTGCCCGTCGGCGTCGGTTCCTGGCCCTGCACGGTGTACTACAACCTCGACGACGCCCTTGCGCAGCGCCCCGACGCCGTCATGATGCTCCGCCTGCAGGCGGAGCGCATGAACGCCGCGTTCTTCCCGTCGACACGCGAGTACTCGCGGCGCTGGGGCTTCGACGACGGACGCCTCGCGCTGCTCGACACGATGGGCCTGCACGACACGGTCATCATGCACCCCGGACCCATGAACCGCGGGCTCGAGATCTCCTCCGCCGCGGCCGACTCGCCCCGCTCCACGGTGCTCGCCCAGGTCCGCAACGGGGTGTCCGTGCGCATGGCGGCGCTCTACCTGCTGCTCTCGGGCGACCACCACGACGAGCAGGACGGCGAGATGCACGACGAACTGCCCGCCACGACGCCGGAAGGCCGCATCAAGTGACGACGAACACCAGCACTCTGCCCGAATACCTCATCGTGGGCGCCTCGATCGCAGGCGGCGCCCCGGAGGACCTGCTGGTCCGCGACGGCGTTCTCGCCGCCGTCGGGCCGTCCGCGGCGGCTGACGCCTCGGCGGCCGCGATCACCATCGACGCCGAGGGCCTCGTGGCCCTGCCCGGCATGGTGGACCTCCACACGCATCTGCGCGAGCCGGGCCGGGAGGACGCCGAGACCGTCGAGACCGGATCGCGCGCTGCCGCACTGGGTGGCTTCACGGCGGTCCACGCCATGGCCAACAGCTCGCCCGTGGCCGACACCGCGGGTGTCGTGGAGCAGGTGTACCGCCTCGGCCTCGCCTCGGGCTGGGTGGAGGTCCGCCCGGTGGGCGCCGTGACCGTGGGTCTCGGCGGGGAACGGCTCGCGGAACTCGGGGCGATGGCGGAGTCCCGCGCGTCGGTCCGGGTCTTCTCCGACGACGGCGTCTGCGTCTCCGATCCGGTGCTCATGCGCCGGGCGCTCGAGTACGTCAAGGCCTTCGACGGCGTCATCGCACAGCACGCCCAGGAGCCGCGGCTCACCGAGGGTGCCCAGATGAACGAGGGCGACGTCTCGGCGGTCCTCGGGCTCACCGGCTGGCCCGCCGTCGCGGAGGAGAGCATCATCGCCCGTGACGTCCTGCTCGCCCAGCACGTCGGGTCGAGGCTGCACGTCTGCCACGTGTCCACCGCGGGGTCGGTGGAGATCATCCGCTGGGCCAAGGCACGCGGCATCGACGTCACCGCCGAGGTCACGCCGCACCACCTGCTCCTCACGGATGAACTCGTCCGCAGCTACGACCCGGTCTACAAGGTCAATCCGCCGCTGCGCACCTCCGGCGACGTCCACGCCCTGCGGGCCGCCCTCGCCGACGGCACCATCGATGTCGTCGGCACGGACCACGCCCCGCACCCGAGCGAGCACAAGGAGTGCGAGTGGGCCCAGGCCGCGATGGGCATGACCGGCCTCGAGACCGCCCTGTCGGTGGTGCAGCACACGATGGTGGAGACCGGCCTGCTCGACTGGGAGGGCTTCGCCCGGGTCACGTCGGTCGCCCCTGCCCGGATCGGCCGCCTCGCCCACCAGGGCCGTCCCCTGGCGACCGGCGAGCCCGCGAACCTGATCCTCGTCGATCCCGCCGCGCGGTGGACGGTCGATCCCGCGACCATGGCCACGAAGGGCCGCAACAGCCCCTTCCGCGGCCTCGAGCTGCCCGGCAGCGTGCGGGCCACGTTCTACGGCGGCCACCCCACGGTGCTCGACGGACGCCTGGCCACGCCCCGGCCGGCCGCGGGACCTGCGACGACCCAGGAGGCGCGGGCATGGAGTATCTAGGCTGGGTGGCCCTCGCCGTCGGCATCATCGTCGTCGTCGTCGCCCTGATGGCCCTCGGCTGGCGCAACCGGCTCCGCCGCCAGGCGGACGTCGCGGAACCCCCGGAAGCTCCCGCCGATCCCGGCCCCGTACTCTACGAGGCCGAGGGCCAGTACGTCGCGACGACGACGGCGGGGGACTGGCTCGACCGCATCGCGGTGCACGGGCTGGGCCTGCGGGGCAACGCCGTCGCCACCGTGTACGCCGCCGGTGTCCTGATCACGCGCAGGGGTGCACGCTCCGTGTACATCCCGCGCACCGACCTCACGTCGGTCCACCTCGCCAGCGGCATGACCGGCAAGTTCGTCGAGAAGGAGGGCCTGGTCGTGATCACCTGGCTCCTCGGCACCGAGCGGGTCGATACGGGCTTCCGGACCCGCCATGCCGCCTCCAAGGCCCAGCTCGTCGCAGCCATCGCGGCGCTCGTGCCGGCCCCACCCCCCGCTACGACCCACCACCGAACTCCACCGACCCCCGAAGGCAGGGAACAGCTGTGAGCACCGTCCAATCCAAGGCACCGGTCCATCGGAAGGCACCCGCGGTGCTCGTCCTCGAGGACGGGCGGACCTTCCGCGGCCGCGCCTACGGCGCCGAGGGCACCGCCCTCGGCGAGGCCGTCTTCGCCACCGGCATGACCGGCTACCAGGAGACCATCACCGACCCCTCCTACGCGCGCCAGCTGGTGGTCCAGACGGCGCCCCACATCGGCAACACCGGGGTCAACGCCGACGACGCCGAGTCCCGGCGGATCTGGGTGGCCGGGTACATCATCCGCGACGCCGCACGCCGCCCGTCGAACTGGCGCTCCGAGCAGAGCCTCGACGACCAGCTGCGCGAGCAGGGCGTCGTCGGGATCGAGGGCGTCGACACGCGCGCCATCACCCGCCACCTGCGCGAGCGCGGGGCCATGCGTGCCGGGATCTTCTCCGGCGAGGACGCCTCGCAGCCGGAGGGCCGGCTGCTCGAGCAGGTCGTCGCCCAGCCGTCCATGGCGGGCGCGCGCCTGGCCGACGAGGTCAGCATCGACGCCGCGTACGTCGTCGAGCCGGCCGACCACGGCTGGACAGGCGAGACGGTGGCGACGATCGCCGCGCTGGATCTCGGCATCAAGGCCATGACGCCCAAGCACTTCGCGCAGCGCGGCGTACGCACTGTCGTCCTGCCGGCCGGCGCGACCTTCGACGACATCGCGGCCGCGCGGCCCGACGGCGTGTTCATGTCCAACGGCCCGGGTGATCCGGCCACCGCGGACGCGCAGGTGGACCTCCTCCGGCGCGTGCTCGATGAGCGGATGCCGTTCTTCGGCATTTGCTTCGGCAACCAGATCCTCGGACGCGCCCTCGGCTTCGGGACGTACAAGCTCCGCTACGGCCACCGCGGCATCAACCAGCCGGTCCTGGACCGCCGCACCGGCAAGGTGGAGATCACGTCGCAGAACCACGGCTTCGCGGTCGACGCGCCCCTCGACGGCCCCGTCGAGGCGCCCGCCGGACGCTACGGCCGCGTCGAGGTCAGCCACGTCAGCCTGAACGACGACGTCGTCGAGGGCCTCGCGTGCCTGGACCTGCCCGCGTTCTCCGTCCAGTACCACCCCGAGGCGGCGGCGGGTCCCCACGACTCCGCCTACCTCTTCGACCGCTTCATCGACCTCATGCAGACCGAGAAGGAACGCGCGGGCTCGGGCGACGCCCGCGCGGCGTCGGCCCTCGATGCCCCCTCCGAGTCGGAGGCGCTCGAGCGTGCGGCCGCCGCAGAACTCGGCACGCACGGATCCAAGGTGACGGGCACGCAGCCCCGGCACAGCCCCGCAGAACAGAGCAGCACCACGCAGGAAGAGAACTGATGCCCCGCAGAACCGACCTCAAGAGCGTCCTGGTCATCGGCTCAGGGCCGATCGTCATCGGCCAGGCCGCCGAATTCGACTACTCGGGAACCCAGGCGCTGCGCGTCCTGCGCGAGGAGGGCCTGCGCGTCATCCTCGTGAACTCGAACCCCGCCACGATCATGACCGACCCCGAGTTCGCGGACGCCACCTACGTGGAGCCGATCACGCCCGACGTCGTCGCGAAGATCATCGAGAAGGAGCGGCCGGACGCCCTGCTGCCGACCCTCGGCGGGCAGACGGCGCTGAACACGGCCATCGCCCTCGACAAGAACGGCGTCCTGGAGAAGTTCGGCGTCGAGCTGATCGGGGCGAACATCGCCGCCATCGAGCTCGGCGAGGACCGCGAGAAGTTCAAGGGCGTCGTCGAGCGCTGCGGTGCCGAGTCCGCCCGCTCCGCCATCATCCACTCGATCGACGAGGCCCTCGTGGCGGCGGAGGACCTGGGCTACCCGATGGTCGTCCGTCCCTCGTTCACGATGGGCGGCCTCGGGTCCGGACTCGCGTACACGGAGCAGGACCTGCGCCGGATCGTCGGCCAGGGCCTGCAGTACAGCCCCACGAGCGAGGTCCTGCTCGAGGAGAGCATCCTCGGCTGGAAGGAGTACGAGCTCGAGATGATGCGCGACAAGAACGACAACGTCGTGGTCGTCTGCTCCATCGAGAACTTCGATCCCGTCGGCGTGCACACCGGCGACTCCATCACCGTGGCGCCGGCCCTGACCCTCACCGACCGGGAGTACCAGCGCCTCCGCGACATCTCCATCGCCGTCATCCGTGAGGTCGGCGTCGACACGGGCGGCTGCAACATCCAGTTCGCCGTCGAGCCGGACACCGGGCGCGTCGTCGTCATCGAGATGAACCCGCGCGTGTCGCGGTCCTCCGCGCTGGCGTCGAAGGCCACGGGCTTCGCGATCGCCAAGATCGCGACGAAGCTGTCCCTCGGCTACACGCTCGACGAGATCCCGAACGACATCACCCTGAAGACCCCGGCCTCGTTCGAGCCGACGCTCGACTACGTGGTGGTCAAGGTCCCGCGGTTCGCATTCGAGAAGTTCCCGGCCGCCGACCCCACGCTCACCACCACCATGAAGTCCGTCGGCGAGGCGATGGCGATGGGCCGCAACTTCACCGAGGCGCTCCAGAAGGCGCTCCGCTCGCTCGAGCAGAAGGGCTCCCAGCTGTCCTTCGCCCCGGTCGCGGTCGAGGACGTCGACGCCCTCGTCGAGGCTGCGAAGCGCCCCACCACCGAACGACTCTCGCAGGTGCAGCGCGCGCTGCTCGGCGGCGCGAGCGTGGAGCGGCTGTACGAGGCCACCGGGATCGACCCGTGGTTCCTCGACCAGCTCGTGCTCCTCAACGAGGTGGCCGAGGAGGTGCGCTCGGCGCCGAACCTGACGGAGGACGTGCTGCGGCACGCCAAGCGCCACGGCTTCTCCGACGAGCAGATCGGGCTGCTGACCTCCACCCCCGACGCCGTCGTACGCGGTGTCCGGCACGCCCTCGGCATCCGCCCGGTCTTCAAGACGGTGGACACGTGCGCCGCGGAGTTCGCGGCCTACACGCCGTACCACTACTCGTCCTACGACGAGGAGGACGAGGTGGAGCAGCACGAGAAGCCTTCGGTCATCATCCTCGGCTCCGGACCCAACCGGATCGGCCAGGGGATCGAGTTCGACTACTCGTGCGTCCACGCCACCATGGCGCTGCGCGAGGCCGGCTACGAGACCGTGATGGTCAACTGCAATCCCGAGACGGTCTCCACCGACTACGACATCTCCACGCGCCTGTACTTCGAGCCGCTGACCCTCGAGGACGTCCTGGAGGTCATCGCCGCGGAGCAGCGTACCGGTGGCGTGCTCGGCGTGTTCGTGCAGCTCGGCGGCCAGACACCGCTCAAGCTCGCCCAGGAACTGGCCGACGCCGGCATCCCGATCCTCGGCACCTCGCCGGAGGCCATCGACCTCGCCGAGCACCGCGGGGCCTTCAGCCGCGTCCTCGACGCGGGCGGGCTCATCGCGCCGAAGAACGGCACCGCGGTGTCCTTCGAGGACGCCAGGACGATCGCCGACGACATCGGCTACCCCGTCCTCGTCCGCCCCTCCTACGTGCTGGGCGGCCGCGGCATGGAGATCGTCTACGACGAGGCCAACCTCTCCCGCTACATCACGAACGCCACGGAGATCACCGAGGCGCATCCCGTGCTGATCGACCGCTTCCTCGAGGACGCCATCGAGATCGACGTCGACGCCCTGTACGACGGCACGGAGATGTACCTCGGCGGGATCATGGAGCACATCGAGGAGGCCGGGATCCACTCCGGCGACTCGGCGTGCGTGCTGCCGCCCATCACCCTCGGCGCCGACGTCCTGCAGCGCGTCCGCGAGGCGACGATAGCCATCGCCGAAGGGGTCGGCGTCCGCGGACTCATCAACATCCAGTTCGCCCTCGCCTCGGACGTGCTCTACGTCCTCGAAGCGAACCCCCGCGCCTCGCGGACCGTGCCCTTCGTGTCGAAGGCCACGGGCGTGCAGCTCGCCAAGGGCGCCGCGCTCATCGGGACCGGGGTCACGGTCGCCGAGCTCCGCACGCGGGGCCTGCTGCCCGCGCGGGGCGACGGCGGATCCCTCCCGCTGGACGCCCCGGTGTCCGTCAAGGAGGCCGTCCTGCCGTTCAGCCGCTTCCGCACGCCGGAGGGCACCGTGGTGGACTCGCTGCTGGGCCCGGAGATGCGTTCGACGGGCGAGGTCATGGGGATCGACAAGTACTTCGACACCGCCTTCGCCAAGAGCCAGGCCGCGGCCAACGCGGCCCTGCCCGTCAGCGGCAAGGTCTTCGTGTCGGTGGCGAACCGCGACAAGCGCTCGATCATCATGCCGGTCAAGCGCCTCGTGGACCTCGGCTTCGAGATCGTCTCGACCGGCGGCACCGCGGACGTCCTCCGCCGTAACGGCATCCAGGCGACCACGGTCCGCAAGGTCGCCGAGGGAGCGGGCGAGGGCCGGGGCACCGTCGTCGACCTCATCACCGAGGGCGGCATCGACATGATCATCAACACGCCCTCGGGCGGCCAGGCGCGCGGAGACGGCTACGAGATCCGGGCGGCCGCGACCTCCTACGGGCTGCCGGTCATCACCACCATCCCCGAGGTGGGGGCCGCCGTCCAGGCGATCGAGGCCATGCGTTCCTACGAGTGGTCCGTCACGAGCCTGCAGGAACACGCGGCGAACCTGCGTGCCTCCACCGAGGCCCGCGATGCCTCCTGAGGCCGGCGCCGCCGCGCGCCGCGCCCCCTTCGGGGAGCGGCTCGCCGTGGCCCGCGCCGCCAGGGGCAGCCTCTGCGTCGGCATCGACCCCCACCCCGCCCTGCTGGGTGCCTGGGGGCTCGAGGACTCGCCGGGCGGCCTCGAACGGTTCTCGCTCGCGGTGCTCGACGCCGTCGGGCCCGTGGCGGCGGCCGTGAAACCCCAGGTGGCCCTCTACGAGCGCCACGGGGCACGCGGACTCGCCGTCCTCGAGACGCTCCTGGTGCGCGCAGCGGAGGCCGACGTCCTGACCATCGCCGACGCGAAGCGCGGCGACATCGGCTCGACCATGCAGGCGTACGCGGAGGCGTGGCTGGGGGAGGGCCGGCCCCTCGCCGCCGACGCCGTCACGCTCAACCCCTACCTGGGCTTCGAGTCGCTCCGTCCCGCGCTCGATCTCGCGGCGGCCACGGGCCGCGGCGTGTTCGTCCTCGCGCTGACCTCGAACCCGGAGGGCCGCACCGTGCAGCATGCCGGCGGGGAGGAGTCCGTGGCGCGGTCCATCGCCCGCGCCGCCGCAGCCGAGAACGTCGGCCCCGGTCCCGGATCCGTCGGGCTCGTCGTCGGGGCGACGATCGGCGACGCGGCACACCGGCTCGGCCTGGACCTGGACTCACTCAACGGCCCGATCCTCGCGCCCGGGGTGGGCGCCCAGGGTGCGGGGCAGGAGGAACTCGCCGCCGCATTCGGGTCGGCCCTGCCGTTCGTGCTCCCCACGTCGAGCCGCGCCATCCTGGCCGCCGGGCCCGACGGCGGGGACCTGCGCTCCGCCGCCGAGCGGACGCGCGACGGGCTCCGGTGAGCCGGGGCGCGCATTGATTTCGGACGGGTGCGCCCGGTAGGTTCGGTTCCGGACCGACCCCGTGCCGGTCCCGTTCGACCTCCGTCCCGGCCCGAGTCCTCCTCGGGCGATCCATCCGACGAGCGGTCGCCGTCCTGCAGGGCGGCGTCCAGCGCAGGGAGCACCCGTGAGCCTCAAGCCATTGACGGACGTCGAGCGAACGCGGGCACGCGAGAAGGCGACGGCGGCACGGGCGGTGCGGGCGGACATCAAGGCCCGACTGAAGACCGGTAAGCTCTCAGTGGCGGACGTGATCGAGAATTCCGGCGGCGAGGACGCCGTGGGCCGCCTCCGGGTCCTGGATCTCCTCAAGGCACTGCCCGGCGTCGGGGACGTCCGGGCGGCGGCGATCATGGCGGACGTCGGGATCGCCGCGACACGTCGCGTGCGAGGCCTCGGCATCCACCAGCGCACGGCTCTCGTCTCATACCTCGAACACCATCATTCTGGCTCGGCCAGCAAGTAAGGAAGCGTTTGTGTTGCAGCCCAGGTTGACTGTCCTCGCCGGCCCGACGGCGGTCGGCAAGGGAACCGTCTCGACCTACATCCGGGACAACTACCCCGAGGTGTGGCTCTCCGTCTCCGCGACCACGCGCCCGCCGCGACCCGGCGAGGTGGACGGCGTGCACTACTTCTTCGTCGCGCCCGAGGAGTTCGACTCGCTCATCGCCGACGGTCAGCTGCTGGAGTGGGCCGTGGTCCATGGCCGCAACCGCTACGGGACGCTGCGCCGCACGGTCCAGGCCGCGATGGACGAGGGCCGCACGGTGCTCCTCGAGATCGACCTGCAGGGCGCGCGGCAGGTCAAGGAGAGCATGCCGGAGGCCAACTTCGTCTTCCTCGCCCCGCCGAGCTGGGACGAGATGGTGCGCCGCCTCGTGGGCCGCGGCACCGAAACGCCCGAGGAACAGCAGCAACGGCTGGAAACCGCTAAACTGGAACTTGCCGCCGAGCCGGAATTCAACCACACCGTCGTCAACGACTCCGTGGAGCATGCGGCAGACGAGCTCGTATCACTGATGGGACTGCGTCCGCTGCAGCGCTGAGAAGCCCCGCAGCAGCCGTTCCGCCTAATATTTGGAGATTTTGTGTCAACTCAGCCCGAAGGCATCATCAACCCGCCGATCGACTCTCTGCTGGAGGCCTCGGACTCGAAGTACGCCCTCGTGATCTACGGCGCCAAGCGCGCCCGCCAGATCAACGCGTACTACTCCCAGCTCCACGAGGGGCTCTTCGAGTACGTCGGCCCCCTCGTCGACACGAAGCTGAACGAGAAGCCCCTCTCCATCGCACTGCGGGAGATCAACGAGGGCATGCTCGTGTCCTCGCCCATGGAACAGTCCGAATAGTCCGGCCCCCGAAGCAGGCCACGGACGACCGGTGCGCATAGTACTTGGTGTCGGAGGAGGGATCGCGGCCTACAAGGCAGCATCCCTCCTCCGTCTTTTCACGGAGTCCGGGCATGACGTCACCGTCATCCCGACCGACGCCGCCATCCGCTTCGTCGGGACCGCCACCTGGGAGGCCCTCTCGGGCAAAACGGTGAGCAACAGCGTCTGGGACGACGTCGACAAGGTCAACCACGTACGGCTCGGCCACGAGGCCGACCTCATCGTCGTCGCCCCCGCCACCGCGGACGTCCTCGCGCGCGCCGCCGCGGGCCTGGCCAACGACCTCCTGACCGGCACGCTCCTCATGGCGCACGGGCCCGTCTTCCTGGCCCCGGCGATGCACACCGAGATGTGGCAGCACGCGGCCACCCGGGCGAACGTCGCCACCCTCCGCTCGCGCGGCGTCACCGTCATGGAGCCGGCCTCCGGTCGACTCACCGGTGCGGACTCGGGTCCCGGCCGGCTTCCCGAGCCCGCCGACATCTTCGCGGCGGCGATGGACGCCGTCGCCCGCAGCGGGGGCTCCGGTCCGCTGCGGGGCAGGCGCGTGACCATCTCCGCCGGAGGCACCCGGGAGGCCCTCGATCCCGTGCGCTTCCTCGGCAACCGCTCGTCCGGCAAGCAGGGTATGGCCCTCGCCGAAGCGGCGCTCGCGCAGGGTGCACACGTGACTCTCGTCCTCGCTCACGCCGAGGTCGCCCCGCCGCCCGGGTGCGACGTCGTACGGGTCGAGTCCGCGCTGCAGCTGCGCGACGCCGTCCTCGAGGCCCTGCCCGCAACGGACGTCCTCGTGATGGCCGCTGCCGTGGCGGACTTCCGGCCCGCCGAGGTCGTCGCCACCAAGATCAAGAAGCGCGACGACGGCTCGGATCCCGTGATCACCCTCGTCCGCAACCCCGACGTCCTCCGCGAGGCCGTGCTCGCGCGGGAGGGGCGCTCGGAGCCGCTCGTGATCGCCGGATTCGCCGCCGAGACGGGAGACGCGACGGCCGATCCGCTGACGCACGCCCGGGCCAAGCTCGCGCGGAAGGGCTGCGACTTCCTCGTCCTCAACGTCGTCGGCTCTGACCTCGTCTTCGGCGAGGATTCCAACGCCGTCACGATCCTGGGCGCCGACGGCACCGAGTCCGCTCCGGTGCGGGGTTCCAAGCGCGCCGTCGCCGACGCCGTCATCAGGCACGCCGCGCGGCTCCTCGCCCCCTGATGCGCGGGCGCCCTCCGGTCCGCCGCGCCCGTTCCATCGCGGCGCAGCCGGGCCGGACCGTCCCCCCGACCAAGTAGAGTGGGCACGTGAATCCACCGAGCACTGAGTCCCCCCTGCGCCTTTTCACCTCGGAATCGGTCACCGAGGGCCATCCGGACAAGATCTGCGACCAGATCAGCGACGCCATCCTCGACGGGCTCCTCGAGCAGGACCCCGACTCCCGCGTCGCGGTCGAGACCCTGGTCACCACGGGCCTCGTGCACGTGGCGGGCGAGGTCACCACGGAGGCGTACGTCGAGATCCCCGACATCGTCCGCCGGACCATCCTCGGCATCGGCTACGACTCCTCGGCCAACGGCTTCGACGGCGCCCGCTGCGGCGTCTCGGTGTCCATCGGGCAGCAGTCCGCGGAGATCGCCTCGGGTGTGTTCACCTCCCTCGAGACCCGTGAGGGCACCGGCGTCGACCCCTACGACGCCCAGGGTGCCGGGGACCAGGGCATCATGTTCGGCTACGCGAGCGACGAGACCGCGGTGATGATGCCCACGCCCATCTGGCTGTCGCACCGCCTCTCGGAGCGCCTCACCGCGGTCCGCAAGGACGGCACCCTCCCCTACCTGCGGCCCGACGGGAAGACCCAGGTGACCATCGGGTACGACGGCGACCGGCCGGTCTCCATCGACTCCGTCGTCATCTCGTCCCAGCACTCCGCCGACGTGTCCCTCGAGCAGCTCCGCGCCGATCTCGCCGACCACGTCATCGCGCCGGTCCTGGCGGACTCCGAGCTCGACACGTCCTCGGTGCGCCACATCCTCAACCCCGGCGGCGCCTTCGTGATCGGCGGACCCGTGGGTGATGCCGGACTCACCGGCCGCAAGATCATCGTGGACACCTACGGCGGGATGGCACGCCACGGCGGCGGAGCGTTCAGCGGCAAGGATCCGTCGAAGGTGGACCGCTCGGCCGCGTACGCCATGCGCTGGGTGGCAAAGAACGTCGTGGCGGCGGGCCTCGCCCGCCGGGCCGAGATCCAGATCGCCTACGCCATCGGCATGGCCCAGCCCGTCGGGATCTACGTCGAGACGTTCGGCACCGAGACCGTGGACCCGCTGGCCATCGGCACGGCGATCCGCGAGATCTTCGACCTCCGGCCCCTCGGCATCATCAACGCCCTCGACCTGAAGCGCCCCGTCTACCAGCGCACCGCGGCGCACGGCCACTTCGGCCGCGAGGAGGACGGCTTCACCTGGGAGCGTACCGATCGCGTCGACAAGCTCCGGAGCTACTTCGACGCCTGAGGCGGGAGGGGACGGCGGCCGGCGCACGCCGGTCCCGGCGACATCATGACGGAGACGAAGCGGGATTCGGGCGGCACGGACGGCCAGCTGTCGCTGCTGCACGGCTTCGGCGCTGCGAAGCTGCCGCGCACCGATCCCGAGCGCGCGTCCGCCCTGCCCGTGGCGCGGGTCGTCCTCGACGCCCAGCTCCCACACCTCGACCGGTTCTTCGACTACGCGGTGCCCGCTGCCATGGACGCCGAGGCCCAGCCCGGCGTGCGGGTCAAGGTGCGGTTCGCCGGCCGCGAGCAGGCGGGCTTCCTGGCCGAACGCGTCGACGAGGCCAGCACCACGGCGACGCTCCTGCCGCTGGGCAAGGTCGTCTCCCCGCACCGGGTGCTGACGCCCGAGGTCCTGGCGCTCGCGACGGCGGTCGCCGCGCGGTCCGTCGGCACGGTGAGCGACGTCCTGCGCTCCGCCGTGCCGCCGCGCATGGCCCGCGTCGAGGCCGAGTTCCCCTCCGAGGCGGCCGACGGCGCCGCGCCCGACGCGGCAGGCCCGTCGTCCGGCAGCTTCCGGCGCTACCCGAGCGGCTCCGCCTTCCTCCGGCACCTGACCGCCGGGGAATCGCCCCGGGCCGTCCTCACGAGCCTGGGTGGATTCGGCGCCAGGGCCTGGACGGAGGAGATCGCCGACGCCGTGGCGGCCGCGGCGGCCTCGGGGCGGGGGTCGGTCGTCGTCGTCCCCGACCAGCGCGACCTCGCCCGCGTCGAGGCCGCCCTCACCGCCCGGCTCGGTGCCGCCGCCGTCGCCCGCCTGACGGGCGAGGACGGAGCCACGCCGCGGTACCGCAACTTCCTGCGCCTCCTCACGGGCACGGCGACCGTCGCGGTGGGCACGCGCTCCGCCGCCTACGCCCCCGTGCGCGACCTCGGCCTGCTCTGCCTGTGGGACGACGGCGACGACCAGCACATCGAGCAGCGCGCACCCTACCAGCACGTCCGCGACGTGCTGCTCCTGCGGGCCGAGCAGGAGGGTGCCGCGGTGCTGCTCTCCTCCTTCGCCCGGACCACCGAGTCCCAGCGCCTCGTCGACACGGGGTGGGCACGCGCCATCCAGGCGGACCGCGCCGAGGTGCGACGGTCCACGCCACGCGTCGTCCACGCGGCCGACGCCTACCAGATGGAGCGGGACCCGCTGGCCGCGCAGGCCCGGATCCCGCACGCCGCCTGGGCCGCGGCGCAGGCTGGGCTCCGGCACGGCCCCGTGCTGCTGCAGGTCGCGCGGACCGGCTTCTCGCCGGCGCTGGCCTGCGACCGGTGCCGCCACCCGGCCCGCTGCTCCGCCTGCGCCGGGCCACTGGCCCAGGCCGGACGGGATGCCCCCCTGGTGTGTCGCTGGTGCGGGCGGCCGGACAACTCCTGGTCGTGCGCCGAATGTGGTGGCACGCGGGTACGGGCGACCGTCGCGGGTGCCACCCGGACCGCGGAGGAACTGGGGAGGGCGTTCCCGGGCGTGCCGGTCGTCTCCTCGGCGGGCGAGCACATCGTGGACACCGTCCGCGATGTCCCCGCCGTCGTCGTCGCGACGCCCGGCGCGGAACCCGTGGCCCCCGGCGGCTACGCGGCCGTCATCCTCCTCGACGGCAACGCCCTGCTGAGCCGCGAGTCGCTGCGTGCGGGCGAGGACGCGCTCCGGCGGTGGTTCTCGGCGGCGATCCTCGCCCGTCCGTCCACGGCTGGCGGCACGGTGGTGATCACGGGCGACGACGACGTCGCGGTGGGGCACCTCGTGCGCTGGGATCCTGCGGGCGCCGCCGCCCGCGAACTCGTCGAGCGGCAGGAGCTCGGGCTGCCTCCGGCCGTGCGGTACGCGGTGCTGACGGGGACCCGGGAGGCCCTCACCCACTTCCTCGACGGCGTCGAGACGGAGGGGGCCGCGCGCGTCGTCGGCCCGGCCCCGATTCCGCCCGATGTGCGCCGGGAGGCGATGCTCGCCGCGCGTGCCGCCGCCGCGGCAGGGCGCGGTGCGGATTCGCCGGGGCGAGCGGCGACGGAGGCCCTGGCCGGCCAGGGCTCCCACCGCGTCCTGCTGTTCTTCCCCTACCGTGCCGCTGCGGGCATCACGCGGCAGCTGCGCGCACGCCGGGCCGCGCTGTCGGCGAAGCGGACGGGCGAGCCCGTCCACATCCGGCTCGATGCGCTGGACGTGCTCTAGGCGGCCTGCGCCACGTGCTCCGGGCGGCCTCCGTCACGGCGGGGGGACGCGGCGCCAGCCCTCGGAGTCGACCTCGATCACGAGGGGGACGACGGCCGCCACGCCCTGCCTCCGCAGCGCCTCCTCGATGTCCGGCGACGGTGCGGCGACCACGAAGGTCTCGCCGCGGTACAGGTCCGCCGTCGCGTTCACGAGCGCCACGAGGGCCTCGTGCCCTCGGCACCCGAAGCGCCCGGCGATCGGCAGCCGGGCCAGCCACGACGGCGGGATGCCCGCGTCGTCGACGAGGACGGCCGTCGCCGGGCACTGGAGATCCATGTCAGGAGCCTGCCCGGGGGAGCGGCTGGTGCCCCGCCGCTCCCCGTCCGGGAACCCCGGGTCGGGGAACCGGCGGTCGCGGGGTCCGTCGGGAAGGGCGCGTCATGAGCCCTTCGCCCCGTCCTCCGGCCTCGGGACCGACCGGGTGCGCCCGCGTCGCCGCCGCCGGGTGTATTCGGACACCGCACGCCGGCAGGCACCCCGCAGCTGCTCCGCGGACACCTCCCAGGAATAGCTCCCTGCACGCTCGAGCCCGGCGCGGGATGCTGCGGCCCACCGCGCGGGGTCGTCGAGGCTCCGCACCGCCGAGGCCACGTCCTCCGGGTCCCCGGGATCGACGAACAGGGCTGCCTCGCCCCCGATCTCACGGAAGATCGGGATGTCGCTCGCGACGACGGGCGTGCCGGTGGCCATCGCCTCGATGATGGGCAGGCCGTAGCCTTCCGCCCGGGACAGCGTGAGCAGGGCCGTCGAGTCGTGGAGCAGGTCATCGTACTCCGCATCCGTCACGCCCCCGTGGAAGACGATGCGCTGCTCGTCCGCCGCCAGGTCCGTGAGTTCGGCGCGGCGTTCGGGCGTGATGCGGCTGAGCAGGTGGAGCGTGTGCCCGGGCAGCAGCGCCATGGCGCGGACGAGGGTCTCGACGTTCTTGTACGGCATGAAGGAGCCCATGTAGAGCAGCGACGGCGAGCGCGGCGCGTCAGGGTCCCGCCGGCGTTCCGTGGGCTGCGGGGCGTTGCCGACGAGCAGGACGGGCCTGCGGGTGAGCCTGTGCTCCGCCATGAGGGCCGCCGTGGTGTCGGAGATCGTCGCGACCACGTCGGCCCGGTCGAGCAGCAGGCGCTGCGGCCAGTAGGCGAGATGGTACAGCCGCCAGAGCAGGCGCACCGGGAGGGGGAGGAAGGACGGCGGCAGGGGGTTCTGGTAGTAGATCAGGTCGTGCAGCGTGAGGACGAGAGGGTATCTGCGGCCCCACGAGCCCATCGTCTGCATGGGGCACACGACGACGTCGGGCCGGAGGCGGTTGATGCGCCGGGCGACGAACAGTTCGGCGGGGGAGAGCGGGCTGTTGACCAGCACGGACGGCACGTCGGGCAGCAGGGCCAGCTGCCGGGGATCACTGACGAGCATGACGACGTCGTCCGTCTCCGCGAGCGCGGCGATCAGGCTCGCGCCGTACCGGCTGATGCCGTCGTGGTGGTCCGTGCGCGTGAAGCGCGCGTCGAACAGGATCCTCATGGGGCTGTGTCCTCCAGGAACTCCTCGATGATCAGCGCCGCTTCGCGCGGCTTCTCGTAGTGCACCAGGTGCCCGACGTCCGCGATGACCTCGAGCCGTGCGTGCGGGATGAGCGCTGCGAGGTCGCGCTGGCTGGCCACGGAACCGATGTCGTCCCGATCCGCCGCGATGAGCAGGACGGGCATTCGCAGGTCCGCGGCCCGGTCCCGCACGGTGCCCGAGATCGATGCCCGGAAGGCCTCGAGGACCACCCGCCGGCCGGCGAAGGAACTGAAGTAGGCGTCGTGCTGCCCGTGGATCCAGCGTCGCAGGGTCCGGTCCTTCGTCTTGGCCATGAAGATGCTCATGCCGCGGACGATCACCGGATTCGCCAGGAGGGCGCGCCCGGCCGCCTCGGGCAGGCGGTCGGCGGCCACGTAGTATCCCTCGGCGAGCCGGGAGGCGGTGCGGCTGGGTCCCTCGAGCGCCGGAGCGCTGATGGGATTGACGAGGACCACGCGCCCGGCGAGGCCCGGGGAGCCGGCGGCGGCCTCCGCGGCCACGATCGAACCGAACGAGTGGCCGAGCAGGACGGGCGAGTCGGGGGCGAGGAGCCGGGTGCAGTCGCTGATGAAGCGGGCGTAGGTGGCTACGTCGTGCGTGCCGGCCAGCGCCTGGCCCTGCCCGAAACCGGGCAGGTCCGGCAGGATGACGCGGTGCCGGGGCAGCTCCTCGACGAGGCGCAGCAGTCCGTGGTGGTCGCCCCGGAAGCCGTGCACCATGACGATCGTCCCGCGGGGCGCCTCGCCGGGCGCCGTAACGGCGGGATAGTCCCAGATGCGCTGCAGGGTGCCTTCCCAGCGCAGGGTCCGGACCGTGGCATCGCGCATCAGCCGACCCGGTCGGGGTGGGAGCCGAATCGCTGGTTTCGGTCCAGCGCGTCGAGGGCCCCGACCTGTCCGTCGTCGAGCGCGAACCCGAGGATGTCGAGGTTGGAGCCGATCCGCTCCCGCGAACTCGCCTTCGGGATCGTGAGGATGCCCTGCTGCAGGTGCCATCGCAGGATCACCTGCGCCGGTGTCCTCCCGAGGTCGGCCGCGATGCGACCGACGACGGCGTCCTGCAGGACGTTGCCGCGGCCGAGGGGGCTCCATGCCTGGGTGGCGATGCCGTGCTGCGCGTGGAAGGCGCGCAGGTCGCGCTGCTGCAGGTAGGGGTGGAGTTCCACCTGGTTGAGGACCGGCACGACGCCGGTCTCGTCGAGCAGCCTCTCGAGGTGCGGCTGCTGGAAGTTGGAGACGCCGATGGACCGCACGCGTCCGTCGGCGCGGAGGCGTTCGAGGGCGCGCCACGTCTCGACGTAGAGCCCCTTCGACGGGCAGGGCCAGTGGATGAGGTAGAGGTCGAGCTCCTCGAGGCCCAACCGCTGCATCGTCGCGTCGAAGGCGCGCAGGGTGGCGTCGAATCCGTGGTCGTCGTTCCACACCTTCGAGGTGAGGAAGAGGTCGTCGCGGGCGCCGGTCTCGAGGTACGCGCGGGCGGCTGCTCCCACACCCTCCTCGTTGCCGTACAGGGCGGCCGTGTCGAGCAGGCGGTACCCGACGTCCAGCGCCGTCGAGCAGAGCCGGGCGGTGTCCTCGGGCGGGACCTTGTAGACGCCGTACCCGACGACGTCGATCGACGTCCCGTCGGCGAGGGCGGCGCGGGGGACGGAGGAGGTCATGGGGGAACTCTACCGAGGTCGTCCTGTGGCCGGTGCCCCCTCACCCGGTCCTGCGCGTCGTTCGGCGGGATCGATGCTGTCGAGGATCAGTCCCAGGCCGTGGTCGAACTCGTCCCCGAAGTCGTAGCCGGGCTGCAGCACAATCCCGGTGGCGGTCCTCGGGCACCGGGCGGGGTCGGCAGCTGCGCCGTGCAGCTCGCCCGGGCGGCAGGAGCGCAGGTCGCGGCGGTCTGCAGCGGCGCGAAGGCCGGGTACGTGCGCTCGCTGGGCGCCGGGTCCGTCCTCGACTACGGCGAGCGCGACGTCGCCGACGGCGGGACGGTGTTCGACCTCGTGCTCGTGGACCTGATCGGGGCCGGGTCCGTCGTGCCGAGCATCGACCGGGTCCTTCCGCTGGCGCATGCGGCCGAGGCCCTCGAGCTCCTCGCGTCGGGTGCCGTGCGGGGCAAGCTGGTCCTCACGGTGTAGCCCCCGACGGGCTCCCGTCCCTCACGCGTGGACGAGGCGCCGGGCACACCCCTCGTCCAGGATCAGGTCGGTCGCGAGTCCGGCGGCGAGCGCCCCCCGCAGGCCGTCGATCTTGGACTCGCCGGACACCACGCAGATGCGGCGCTGCACCGCCCGCAGGTCGTCGAGGTTGGGACCGGTGCTGCGCGTGTTGAGCCGGATGTCGCGGTGCGTGCCGTCCGCACGGAAGAACATGGTGGCCACGTCGCCGACCACCCTGTCGGTCTCGAGGGTCTCGAGGTCCTCGCGGTCCAGGTAGCCGCCGCTGTAGACATGGCTCGGGATGCCTGCGCCGATCGAGCCGACACCGAAGATCGCCATGGTCATGCGGCGTTGCAGGTCCAGGATGCGGCGCACGCTGCGCTCCTCCCACATCGCCGTCTTGGTGGCCGCGTGGTCGAAGAAGGCGGGGACGGGGAACTGCTCGACGCGTGCGCCGTAGGCCTGCCCGAAGCGGCGCAGGATCTCGCTCGCGTAGGTGATGCCCGTGGTCTGGGTGTTGCCGGCCCCGTTCAGCTGCACGATCGCGCTGTCGTGGGTCTGCTTGCGGGTCAGGTGGTGGCTGACGGCGCTCAGCGTGGATCCCCACGCGACGCCGATGATCGCGTTCGAATCCACGAGTGGCCCGATGGTGCGGGCGGCCTGGATGGCCACGCGGTCGAGCACCTCGGAGTCGTTCCCCGAGTCCGCGACGGGCACCACGTGCGCCTCGACACCGAACCTCCGGCGGATCTGCTGCTCGAGCGCAGGGGCCCGCTCGGACGGGTTGTTGACCTGGATCTGCACCAGCCCGGTCTCCCGTGCCATGGACAGCAGCCGGGAGACGGTGGATCGGGACGTCCGCAGTTCGCGCGCGATCGCGTTCATGGTGAGGTCCTGCAGGTAGTACATCTGCGCGGCCCGCAACGCGTCCCGTGACCTGTTGCCCCGGTACTGGTCGGGGTCGCCGGGATCCCGGGTGGGACCACCGCTCGTCGTCGTCATGCCGCCAGTCTGGACCGCTTCTGCACGTTTGTGCAATCCGGTTGACTGTTATTTCCAGCGCTCGAAGAATGGACAGTGCAGTACCCATTCCAGACATTGAGGTTACGGAGTAGTCCCTTGAGCATTCCAGCCGGCCGGACCGACGGTGAAGGCACCACAACTTCTACCCGCACCGCGGTGCAGGAGCTCAGGGACAACCCCCGGGCCTCCGTGCTGATCGTCGGTGGCGGCATCAACGGGGTCGGGACCTTCCGCGACCTCGCACTGCAGGGCATCGACGTCGCACTGGTGGAGCGCGGCGACTACTGCCAGGGTGCATCCGGTGCCTCGTCGCACATGATCCACGGCGGTATCCGCTACCTGGAGAACGGCGAGTTCCGCCTCGTCCGTGAATCGGTCATCGAGCGCAACGCACTCATGCGGATCGCACCGCACTACGTGAAGCCGCTGCAGACCACGATCCCGATCTACACGACGTTCTCGGGCATCCTCTCGGCGCCCATGCGGTTCCTGACGCACCGCCAGGGCAAGCAGGTGGAACGCGGCGCCGTCCTCATCAAGGCCGGCCTCACCATGTACGACTTCTTCTCGCGCGACGGCGGCAACGTCCCCCGCCACTCCTTCGTCGGCCGCAAGAAGGCGCTCGCCGCCATGCCCGACCTCCGCAAGGACATCAAGTACGCGGCGACCTACTTCGACGCGTCTGTGCACAATCCGGAACGCCTGACCCTGGACGTGCTGCGCGACGGCCACGTCGCCAACCCGGCCGCCCGCGCCGCGAACTACGTCAGCGCCATCGGGAACAGCGAGGACGGAGTCCTCCTGCGCGACGAGCTCACGGGCGAGACCTTCCCCTTCCAGGCCGACGTCGTCGTGAACGCCACCGGCGCCTGGACGGACGGCACCAACGCCGTGCTCGGGGCGGAGACCCGGTTCATGGGCGGCACCAAGGGTTCGCACATCGTGCTCGACCACCCGGAACTGCTCCGTGCCTGCAACGGCACGGAGATCTTCTTTGAGCACGTCGACGGCCGGATCGTGCTGATCTACCCCATGGGCGACCGCGTCCTCGTCGGCACCACCGACATCGACGTCGACGTCACCGAGCAGGCCGTGTGCACGGACGAGGAGATCGAGTACTTCTTCGAGCTGATCGGGCACGTCTTCCCGGACATCGAGGTGACGCAGGACGACATCGTGTACAGCTTCTCCGGGGTCCGGCCACTGCCGCGCCACGACGAGACGCAGCCGGGCTTCGTCTCCCGCGACTACCGCATCGAGAAGCGCGAGGAGATGCTGGGCGGCCGGTCCGTCACCACCCTGAGTCTCGTGGGCGGCAAGTGGACCACGTTCCGCGCACTGTCGGAGCACCTAACCGACGACACCCTCGCCGCCCTCGGGGCCGAGCGCAGGACATCGACGGCAGGTGTCGCGATCGGCGGCGGGAAGGACTTCCCGACGGACGAGGCCGCCGAGCGCGCCTGGATCACGGCGGCCGTCCGCCCGGGCTTCGACGAGGCCCGCGTGCAGGTCCTGCTGACCCGTTACGGAACCCGCGCGAAAGACGTCCTCGAATACCTCGCGGAAGGCCCCGACAGGTTGTTTAATTCCACGAAGGAGCTGAGCACGCGAGAGCTCGCCTACATGGTGGAGCACGAGCAGATCGGCCACCTGATCGACGTCCTGATTCGCCGTACATCGCTTGCCTTCCGGGGACTCGTCTCCGAGGAGCTGTTCGCAGAGCTTGCCGAGACCCTGGCCCCGTTGCTGGGCTGGACCGCAGCGGAATCCGCAGCGGAGATCGAGCTCGCCGAGAAGGTCCTCGCCGATGCCCATCGGGTGCAGGTCAAGAGCCTGACCGCGTAGCGGCTCCCGCCGCAACGGGTCGAACCGCTGTTCGGAACAGCGGTGCAGTGCCAACGGCAGCAGCTGCCGGGGGGGATCAGCGCGTGCCGTCGAGGCGGCGGCACGCGTCAATAAATGAATAGATAGAGGAGTCAAAGATGTCTCTGGAAGTGTTTGTCGCCGAAATGTTCGGCACGATGCTGCTGCTGTTGCTCGGTACGGGTGTGGTCGCGAATGTCGCGCTCGCCCGAACCAAGGGCAATAACGGCGGCTTCCTCATGGTCAACTTCGGATGGGGCCTCGCCGTCTTCGCCGGCGTCTACGTCGCGGCCCTGTCGGGAGCCCACCTCAACTTCGCGGTCACGGTCGGTCTGTGGGTCAACGGCGACACCGCCGAATTCGCTCCGGGGGTCGACAAGAACTTCATCACCGCGATGGCCTACCTGGCGGCCCAGATGATCGGTTCGATCCTCGGTGCCGTCCTGTGCTGGCTCGCCTACAAGCAGCACTTCGACGAGGAGCCGGACCCCGCCAACAAGCTGGGCGTCTTCTCGACCGGTCCCGCCATCCGCTCCTACGGCTGGAACCTCGTCACCGAGATCATCGGAACCTTCGTGCTCGTGTTCGTCATCCTGTCCTTCGCCGGGACACCGACGGAGATCGGGCCGCTCGCGGTCGCCCTGCTCGTCGTCGGCATCGGCGCCTCGCTCGGCGGGCCCACCGGCTACGCCATCAACCCGAACCGCGACCTGGGACCCCGCATCGCCCACGCCATCCTGCCGATCAAGGGCAAGGGCAGCAGCGACTGGGGCTACGCCTGGGTGCCGATCGTCGGCCCGATCGTCGGTGGCGCCCTCGCCGGCATCCTGGTCCAGGTCATCTCGTTCCCCGTACCTGCCGCCTAGGCTCCAGCACCACCCGGGGCGGCTGTGCGCAGCCGCCCCCCGAAGACGTCCATCCAATGAAGGAGTAAGACATGTCGCAGCAGTACGTCATCGCCATCGACCAGGGCACCACGTCCAGCAGGGCCATCGTGTTCGACCACAAGGGCGATATCGTCTCGTCCGGCCAGAAGGAACACGAGCAGATCTTCCCGAAGGCCGGCTGGGTCGAGCACGATCCCGCCGAGATCTGGGGCAACACCCGCGAGGTCATCGGCACCGCCCTCTCCAGGGCCAATCTCACGCGCCACGACATCGCAGCCGTGGGCATCACCAACCAGCGCGAGACCGCCGTCGTCTGGGACAGGACCACCGGCAAGGCCGTCTACAACGCGATCGTCTGGCAGGACACGCGGACGCAGAACATCGTGGACGAGCTGGCGCAGGACGGCGGCGTCGAACGCTACAAGGCCAAGGTGGGCCTGCCGCTGGCCACCTACTTCTCCGGCACGAAGATCAAGTGGATCCTCGACAACGTCGACGGGGCCCGCGAGAAGGCCGAGGCCGGCGATCTCCTGTTCGGCAACACCGACTCCTGGGTGACCTGGAACCTCACGGGCGGCACCGACGGCGGCGTGCACATCACCGACGTCACCAACGCCTCGCGCACGCTGTTCATGGATCTCGAGACCCTGTCCTGGGACGAGTCGATCCTCGCCGACTTCGGCGTGCCCCTGTCGATGATGCCCGAGATCCGCTCCTCCTCCGAGGTCTACGGCACGGTGCACACCTCGCAGCTGCTGCGCGAGACGCCGGTGGCCGGCATCCTCGGCGACCAGCAGGCGGCGACCTTCGGCCAGGCCGCCTTCGACAAGGGCGGTGCGAAGAACACCTACGGCACCGGCAACTTCATGATCGTGAACACCGGCGAGGAGATCGTCCACTCCAAGAACGGCCTGCTCACGACGGTCTGCTACCGGCTCGGGGACGCCAAGCCCGTCTACGCGCTCGAGGGTTCGATCGCCGTCACCGGTTCACTCGTGCAGTGGCTCCGCGACAACCTCGGCATCATCAAGAGCGCCCCCGAGGTGGAGCAGCTCGCCACCACGGTCGACGACAACGGCGGCGTGTACATCGTGCCCGCGTTCTCGGGACTCTTCGCGCCGTACTGGCGCGCCGATGCACGCGGTGCCATCGTCGGCATGACCCGGTTCGTGAACAAGGGCCACATCGCCCGTGCGGCCCTGGAGGCCACGGCCTTCCAGACGCGCGAGGTGCTGGACGCGGCGAACGCCGATTCCGGCGTGAACATGGAGGACCTCCGGGTCGACGGCGGCATGGTCGCGAACGACGCCCTGATGCAGTTCCAGGCCGACATCCTCGGCATCCCCGTCATCCGACCGAAGGTCACGGAGACCACCGCGCTCGGCGCCGCCTACGCCGCGGGCCTCGCCGTCGGCTTCTGGAAGGACACCGACGAGCTCGCCACCAACTGGGCCGAGGACAAGCGCTGGAACCCGTCCATGGACGAGGCCGAGCGGGAGCGCCAGCTGCGACTGTGGAAGAAGGCCGTCACGAAGACCTTCGACTGGGTCGGCGAGGACGTGCGCTAGCACGGACTCCCCACCGAACGGGGCACACCCGGTCCGCAGCAGACGGACCGGGCGTGCCCCGTTCTCCGCCGCACATCCGTCGGCACGGCTCGCACTGCTAAAGTGAACCCATGCCCCGAGCCCTCCTCCTTACCTAGCCGCACGGCATCCACCGTGCGGCGGCCCCTCCTGGATGTGAGGGGCTTTTGTGTGTCCGGCGCCGGACACCCCAGGCAGGGGCGGGTCCCCGCGGACGAGCAGTACCAGAGCAGGACGACGTTCCATCGACAGGACAGGTCAACACACAGTGAGCATCAACCCCGAGGGCGCTCAGCCGGACGAGAACACCTACGACTTCTCCGCCATCGAGGCGAAGTGGCCGGCGGTCTGGGATCGGCTGCAGGCGTTCGCGCCCGCCGACGACGGCACGCGCGAGCGGCGCTACGTGCTCGACATGTTCCCGTACCCCTCCGGCGACCTCCACATGGGCCACGCGGAGGCATTCGCCATGGGCGACGTCGCGGCGCGCTTCTACCGTCAGAAGGGCTTCGACGTCCTGCACCCCATCGGCTGGGACTCGTTCGGCCTGCCCGCCGAGAACGCCGCGATCAAGCGCAACGCGCACCCGGCCGAATGGACCTACGCGAACATCGAGACGCAGGCGCACTCGTTCAAGCGGTACGCGATCAGCGCGGACTGGAGCCGGCGGCTGCACACCTCGGACCCCGAGTACTACCGCTGGACGCAGTGGCTCTTCGTCCGGTTCTTCCAGAAGGGCCTGGCGTACCGCCGGAACTCGCCGGTCAACTGGTGCCCGAAGGACCAGACAGTGCTGGCGAACGAACAGGTCATCAACGGGGCCTGCGACCGCTGCGGGACGATGGTCACCAAGAAGAACCTGAACCAGTGGTACTTCAAGATCACCGACTACGCCGACCGCCTGCTGGACGACATGGAGCAGCTCAAGGGCCACTGGCCCGAGCGGGTGCTCGCCATGCAACGCAACTGGATCGGCCGCTCCGAAGGTGCGCACGTGCATTTCCGGATCGAGGCCGACGGCGACCTGCCGGAGCGGGACGTCACCGTCTTCACCACCCGGCCCGACACCCTCTACGGGGCGACGTTCTTCGTCGTCGCCGCCGATGCGGACCTGGCCCTGGACCTGGTCACGCCGGACCGGCGCGCAGCCCTGGAGCAGTACCGCGAACAGGTCAAGGGACTGTCGGAGATCGAACGGCAGGCCACGGAGCGCGAGAAGACGGGGGTCTTCACCGGCCGCTACGCCGTCAACCCGCTGAACGGCGAGAAGCTGCCCGTCTGGGCTGCCGACTACGTGCTGGCCGACTACGGCACCGGGGCCATCATGGCCGTCCCCGCGCACGACCAGCGCGACCTCGACTTCGCCCGGGCGTTCGACCTGCCCGTCCGCACCGTCGTCGACACCGGGGCCGAGGATGCCGCCGAGACCGGGATCGCCACGACGGGCGAGGGAACGCTCGTCAATTCCGGCGAGCTGACCGGGCTGGACAAGACGACCGCCATCCGCCGGGCCGTCGAGCTCGTCGAGGAGCAGGGTACCGGTGAGCACACCATCAATTACCGCCTGCGGGACTGGCTGCTCTCCCGGCAGCGCTTCTGGGGGACGCCGATCCCGATCATCCACTGCCCGTCCTGCGGTGAAGTACCGGTGCCGGACGACCAGCTGCCGGTCACCCTGCCCGAGGGGCTGCGCGGCGAGGCGCTGGCGCCCAAGGGCACCTCGCCGCTGGCCGCCGTCGAGGAGTGGGTCAACGTGCCCTGCCCCGACTGCGGTGGCGCGGCGAGGCGTGACACCGACACCATGGACACCTTCGTCGACTCGTCGTGGTACTACCTGCGCTTCGTCGACCCGCAGCTGGACACTGCGCCGTTCGACACCGAGGCCGTGAACCGCTGGCTGCCCGTCGGCCAGTACGTCGGCGGCGTCGAGCACGCCATCCTGCACCTGCTGTACAGCAGGTTCTTCACCAAGGTGCTGTTCGATCTCGGCATGGTCGGCTTCACCGAGCCCTTCAGCGCGCTGCTGAACCAGGGCCAGGTGCTCAACGGCGGCAAGGCCATGAGCAAGTCCCTCGGCAACGGCGTGGACCTCGGCGAGCAGCTGGACCGCTTCGGCGTGGACGCCGTGCGCCTCACCATGGTGTTCGCGTCACCTCCCGAGGACGACGTCGACTGGGCGGACGTCTCGCCGTCGGGCTCGGCGAAGTTCCTGGCGCGGGCCTGGCGCCTCGGTGGCGGCGTCACCAGCGCGGTCGGGGCCGACCCGTCGACCGGCGACCGGTCACTGCGCTCGGTGACGCACCGCACGGTGGCGGAGTCCGCGGAGCTCATGGAGGCCAACAAGTTCAACGTCGTCATCGCGAAGCTCATGGAGCTCGTCAACGCGACGCGGAAGGCGATCGACTCCGGTGCCGGCGGCGCCGACCCCGCCGTGCGCGAGGCCACCGAGGCCGTCGCGATCCTGCTCAGCCTCTTCGCGCCCTACACGGCCGAGGACCTGTGGAGCCGCCTCGGACACGAGGCGACCGTCGCCACGGCGGGCTGGCCCACGGTCGATCCGGGCCTGCTGACCCAGGAGAGCGTCGTCGCCGTCGTCCAGGTGCAGGGCAAGGTGCGGGACCGCCTGACGGTGTCCCCGGACATCGCCGAGGACGAGCTGCGCGAGCTGGCGCTGGCCAGCGAGCAGATCCAGCGCGTGCTGGACGGTCGCGACATCCGCACGGTCATCGTGCGGGCGCCCAAACTGGTCAACATCGTCCCGGCGTGATGACTCGTCGGTGGACGGCCCCGACGCGGGCAGGGCGTGCTGCGTGCGCATAGCCGTCGTCACCGACTCGGCCGCCGGGTTCGCTCCGGAATGGAGCGCGCCCGGTGGCCTCGCCGACGGCATCCCGGTGGTCGCCATGCCGGTGCTGGTCGGCGCCGACATCCTGACCGGTGAGCACGACGACGTCACCGCACCACTCATGGTCGCCCTCGCCGCAGGCACGACCGTGCGCACGTCCCGGCCGTCTCCCGGCCAGTTCGACGCCGTGTACGGCCGCCTCGCCGAGGAGGGGTACGACGGCATCGTGTCCGTGCACCTGTCCGGCCTGCTGTCGGGCACGGTCGAGGCGGCCCGCCAGGCGGCATCCCGCGCGACGATCCCCGTCGAGGTCATCGACGCACGCACCGCGGGCATGGCGCAGGGCCGGGCGGCCCTCGCAGCCCGGGCAGCGGCGCGGAGAGGTGCGGACCTGCAGGCGGCCGCCGCCGCCGCGGCCATGGCCGCGCGGGCGTCCGCCCTCTACTTCTACGTCCCCAGCGTTGAGCAGCTCCGCCGCGGAGGCAGGATCCCGGCGGCGGCAGGCTGGCTGGGCGCCCTGCTGTCCGTCCGGGTGATCCTCCATGTCCAGGGCGGGCGACTCGTCCCCCTCGAACGCATGCGGTCGGCGGCGCGCGGCATGGCGCGGCTCCAGGAACTGGTGGAGGCCGACATCACCGCGCGCGCCGGCGGCGTCCTGCTGACCGTGCACCACTTCGGCAACGAGGACGAGGCTGCGGCCCTCGCCGGGCGCCTCGAGGCGGTGGCAGGAACCGGGCAGGTGTCGACCGCCCCGTGCCCCTCCGTCCTCGCCGCACATGCCGGGCTCGGCGTCGTGGCGGTGACCGTCAGTCCCGACTGACCGGTCACCACGAGGACCTCTGCGGCGGACCGCCGCGGGTGCGATATCCACATAGCGCTCCGGGACCCGATCGAGGAGGAGTCCCGCTCCTAGCGTTGCGGGATGGGAAAGCACCGATGGCCGACCGCCGGCGACGCAGGGGAGACCGGCACCTGGGCTCCCGCGGCCCGGCCGGCGGATGGCAGCGCGGCGGGCGCTCTCCTCCCGGCGGATGGCCGCGAGGAAGTGCCGGACAGTTCGGATGCGCGCGCTGTCCGCGCTGCCCGGGGGGAGGAGGAGGGCCGGCAGACCGTCTCGACCGGTGTCCAGTGGCGCGTCGCCCGCTCGGCGGCACTCGTCTTCGCCGGGGTGGCACTGGCGGTCGGCGCAGCGCTCTTCCTCGTCCGGAGCTCCGAGCCGTCCGCGGCCGCGGTGTCGGTGCAGCTCGACAGCGGCGTAGCGGACGATACTGCCGAGCCGGCTGCCGGCGACGGAGCCGCACGGGGTGCGACTGCCGGTGACGGAGCCGCAGGGGATGCAGCCGTGGGGGCCGCTACGGGCGAGCGTCCGGGTGGTTCTGGTGGCGAGGACGGTACGGGTGGAGTCGGCCCGGGGAGTCCCGGTGAGGCACCGACGCATGAGCCGACCGACCGGTCAGGGGACCCTCTCGGCGTCACGGGCGGTACCGGAGGCGGAGCGCAGGGGATCATCATCGTCTACGTCACGGGAGCGGTCGCAGCACCCGGAGTCGTCACGGTCCCGTCCGGTACGCGCCTGTTCGACGTCATGGGCAGGGCAGGTGGTGCGCTCCCCGAGGCAGACCTCGAGGGGATCAACCTCGCTGCGACACCGTCCGACGGGCAGCACATCCACGTCCTCGCCGTCGGCGAGGAACCGCGGATCACCCAGGACCTCCCCGGCACCTCGTCCCCCGCCCAAACCCCGGGACGGCAGGTCGAGGGTCCCGGCGGCGGCGGTGCACCTGGCGGGAGCCCGGGCGGAATCGACATCAATACCGCGACGCTCGCGGAGATCGAGCTGCTGCCACGCGTCGGTCCGGTGCTCGGACAGCGCATCATCGATTGGCGCACGGAGCACGGGCCGTTCGGCCAGGCGGCCGACATCGACGCCGTGCCGGGTATCGGGCCGGCGATGCTCGACGGGATCCTCCCCCTCATCGTGGTGCGGTGAGGCACGACGGCGGAGGTCCTGGCCGCGCCGCCTCCGCCGATCCGCCGGGAGGATTTGTCCCGGGACCGGCCCACCGAGGCCCGCAGGCTGCTCCGTCCCGGTGGCACGGCGACCTGCGCCTGGTCCCGTCCGCCGCGGCTGCGTGGACGGCCGCTGCCGTCGCTGTCCATGGCGGGGCGGTCGAGGCGACGGCAGCGGGGCTCCTGGCCGGGGCCTGTGCACTCATGCTGTCCTGTCTCGTGGTCATCGTGCCGGGCCGGCGACGTGCGTGGGCGCTGCTGCCCGGTCAGGCGCTGGCCCCCGCGGCCGCGCTGAGCCTGGTGCTGCTGTCGGCCGGCGGCAGCCTCGCCCGTGCCGAGGCGGGACCGGTGGACGAGGCGCTCGACGGCGGTGTCCCGTTCACCGCGGTCCTGCGCATCACGGGAGAACCGTCCTCGTTGGGTCCGGGAGCATTCGGGGGCGGGAAGCGCTACCTCGTGGACGCCGAGGTCCTCGGGGGTGTCCTCCGGGGTGCTCCCTTCGTAGCGGCGACCCCCGTCGTGGTCCTGGGATCGGGCGGGTGGGCCGGCGTGGGGACCGGCGACACCGTCCGCGTCCTGGGCACGGCGGAACCTGCGGACCGCGTGGGGAGGGCGGTCGCGATCTTCCTCCCTGCCAGCAGCCCGGCGATCGAGGAGGCCCGCGGCTGGCTCGGCTACACGGATCACCTGCGCACGCGGTTCCGGGACCTCGCCCTCGCCGACAGCCGCGACGGAGGCCTGCTCCCGGGCATGGCACTGGGTGACCGGACCGGGCTCGCCCCGGACCTCGAGGAGGCCATGCGACGGACCGGACTGACCCATCTCACCGCGGTGAGCGGAGCGAACTGCTCCTACGTCGTGGCGTTCGCCTTCCTCGGGCTGCGGGTGCTCCGGCTTCCCCGGCTACCGGCCGGCGTCGGTGCCGTGGTCTCGCTCGTGGCGTTCGTCCTGCTCGTCCGGCCCGAGCCGAGCGTCCTGCGCGCTGCGGTCATGGGGGCGGTCGGGGTGGCTGCCGTCCTCTCGGGCCGCGGCAGGGTCTCGCTGACACTGCTGATGGTGTCGGTCATCGTCCTCCTCGCCGTGGATCCCTGGCTCTCGGTGTCCTTCGCCTTCGTGCTGTCGGTGGCGGCGACCCTGGGGCTGGTCACGGCCGGTCCGACGGTCGTCGACACCCTCGGCCTGATGATGCCGCGCCCGGCGGCCCAACTGCTCGCCATCCCGCTGACCGCGCAGCTCTTCTGCACTCCGATCCTGGTCCTGATCCAGCCCGCCCTGCCGGTGTACTCGCTACCCGCCAACGTCCTGGTGTCACCGGTCGTCCCGGCCATCACGCTGGTGGGCATGGCGGCGGTCGTGGCACTCGTCGCCGGTCCCGTACTCGCGCCGGCCCTGATCGCCACCGCCCAGTGGGGTACCCGCTGGGTGGCAGGCGTCGCCGAGGCCCTCGCAGCCGCTCCTGCCGCGACCGTGCCCTGGTTCCCGGGCGCGCCGGGAGCGGTGGTGGCTGCATCCGGGTCGGTGCTGCTTCTCCTCGCCATGGTCCGCCGCGAGTCGGTCCTCGCCGGTTGGCGGCGTGCCGTCACCCGCACTCGGCAGCCCCCGTCCGTCCCGACCGGGTCTGGAACAGCAGGGCGGCCGCCGGCCAGGGCCGGAACAGCAGGGCGGCCGCCGGCCAGGGCCGGGCGCCGGACCGTCGCGATCGTCCTCGCCGTCGCCCTGCTGGGGGCGCTCGCGACCATCGCCCTCGTCGAGCGGCGGGGCACGGAGTCCTCCGCCCGGTGGGCTCTCACGATGTGCGACGTCGGACAGGGCGACGGCATGGTCATCAGGACGTCGGCGGAGCACGCACTGGTCGTCGACACCGGGCCCGATCCCGATGCCATGGACCGGTGCCTGGACGCACTCGGGATCGAGGTGATCGACGCACTCGTCATCACGCATCTGCACGACGACCACTACGGCGGGGTGGAAGGGGCATTGCGTGGAAGGACCGTATCGGCCCTGTACTACTCGACCGGGGAGGACGGCCTGCCGCGTGAGCTGACCGACGCGACGGCAGGCGCCGGCGTCGGAGCCGAGCGTCTGACCGGTGCGACCCGGCTCGACCTTCCACCCGTGCGGGTGGACGTCCTCTGGCCACGGGGGGAGACACGCCTGCCGGAGGAGAACAACGCGAGCGCCGTCCTGCAGGTCGTGGTGCCCACGGCGGAACGGCCCGTCACGCTCCTCCTCACCGGGGACCTCGAGGAGGACGCCGCCGCGGAGCTCCTCGCCGCGGTCCCCTCCCTGAGGGACGGGGGAGTGGACATCCTCAAGATCGCCCATCACGGAGCGAGGAACGGGGGAACAGGGATCATCGACGCCGTCTCACCCGCCCTCGCCCTCATCTCGGTCGGCAAGGACAACGACTACGGCCACCCGCATCCCCGCATCCTCGAACGGCTCGACCGCTCCGGTATCGCCAGCGCCCGGACCGACGAACTCGGATCGTTCACCGTGGGTGTCACCGACGGCAGGATCGAGGTCCACCGACTCCGCTGACGGGGTGCCGGCCGGAGCCACCGCTGCAGCTTTGAGGCGAGAGGGCTCCGTGCAAGAGTAGGAGTGCATTCCGACGGAAGGAACACCCCCGCGTGGCAACGAGATCACCCGCCGGCCGCAGCACCGGCGCGGGCCAGCAGCAACCAGCATCATGGCGCGAGGTGCGCCCCGCCGGCGTCGTCCTGCTCTCCGGTCCCGAGGACTACCTGGCATCCCGGGCTGCGGAATCGATCCGGGCACAGGTGCGCACGGCACAGCCCGGAGCGGAACTGGTCCGGTTCGACGCCGGGTCCTATGACGCGGGAACCCTGACCATGCAGGCCAGCCCGTCGTTGTTCGGGGACTGGAAGATCATCGAGGTGGCGGGGCTGGCACAGATGAACGATGCCTTCCTGGTCGACGCGCTCGCCTACCTCGAGGACCCGGCACCCGATGTCGTCCTGGTGATGCGCCACTCGGGCGGGAACCGTGGGAAGAAGCTGCTCGATGCGATCAAGGCCGCCAAGGCCACCGTCGTCGACTGCCAGCCTCTGAAGAAGGACGGGGAGAAGGCGGAGTTCGTCACCACCGAGTTCCGTCTGGCACGCCGGCGCATCGACTCGGATGCCGTGCGGGCGCTCGTCGCCGCGGTCGGTTCGCAGCTCCCCGAGCTGGCGGCAGCCTGCCAGCAGCTCATGGCGGACACCGCGGGCGACATCTCGGCGGAGACGGTGGAGAAGTACTACGGGGGCCGCGTCGAGGCGACCGGTTTCAAGGTGGCCGATGCCGCCCTGGCAGGGCGGACCGCGCAGGCACTGTCCATGCTGCGCCATGCTCTTGCCACGGGGGCGGACCCCGTCCCCATCGTCGCCGCGCTCGCCATGAAGGTCCGCGCCGTCGCGAAGGTCCATGGGGTCCGCGGATCCTCGATGCAGCTGGCGAAGGACCTGGGGATGGCGCCGTGGCAGGTGGACCAGGCGCGCAAGGAGGCCCAGCGCTTCAGCTCCGAGGCCCTGGCGCGCTGCATCCGCGCCCTCGCCGAAGCCGACGCCCAGGTGAAGGGCGAATCGCGGGATCCCGTGTACGCCGTCGAACGGGCCGTCACCGTCATCGCGCTGGGCGACGGCTGACGCAGCACGGACAGGATCAGCGCCGCGCCAGGCGCCTGGCTCGGCTGTGCGGCAGGGCCCCGGCGTTGTCCCGCGGGCCGGGAACGGTCCCGGCCCGGGACCGCTGCGCTCCCGCCCTTAACGACGTAGGGGGGGCGGACCGCGGGGGGGGGGGGCAGGCGAGGGGGTTGGGGAGCGGGGGGGGGTGGGGTTTTTGGGG